>JAPKCW010000139.1:0-5605 GCA_028822815.1 Nitrospinaceae bacterium
CGCCGGAACTGATATCACGAATAATCCCAAAATCTTCAAACTTCCTATCGCCTTCTTCACTGAAAAACGTAACAGGAACATTGGTTTTAAACCGTTCAAATTTTCGCAAATTATGCAGATCAAATGTGCGGGGATATTCAATGATTAAAAACGCATTCGGCTGAGCCAAGGCTACGCTGGTCGAAGACTTGAAGTTGACAAACAAGCCATCTTTGATGAAATGGATTTGCACTCCGGTTTGAGGAGCAACCCGGTAGCTTTCCCCCCCACCTTGGGCAAATCGGTGATCACATATTGCCCCTTCATCCACCCCCTGACACAAACGGCAAAGTTCTCACCGCGAATGTTAGCGGTCACTTTCTGCCCCATTACAAATGGGATCTCACTGGATTTGATGGCCATTGAATTCAATAATCCCTAATGAAACATAAAAAATCAGAATTAGAACCACTACAATTTATTTATATTGGCAAGCAAATAAACTACTCAAACTTAAGCCGATATTCAAGAAAAAAAACACGTTCCCTGAATACAAACTAATGGGTGCAGTCTCTCAATAATTATAACGGTTGAGCAGAAGACGGAGGCGGATAAAGCTTAAAGTATTTCTTGAAAATTTTTCCGGCTATGGGTCCCGCAGTAGCCCCACCATGTCCGCCATGCTCAACGATAATAGCCACAGCGAGCACAGGTTTTTCATAGGGCGCAAAAGCCACGAACCAGGCGTGATCCCGGTACTTGACGGGTATGGCCTCACCCTTCTCCAGTTCTTCATCGGATTTCATCCGCACAACCTGGGCGGTTCCGGTTTTTCCCGAAACAATAATATTTTTCAAGCGGGATTTTTTCCCTGTTCCCCGCGCGCCGTTCACCACATCGCGTAGGGCCATTCTAACCTGTTCCAAATGATCGGGGTCTACCCCAATTTGACCGATTATTTCCGGGAAAAATTCCTGCCGAAGTTGCCCCTCGGGTCCTTCAATGCGTTTTACCAGATAGGGCTTGAGCAGTATGCCTCTATTAGCCACGGCGGCCATCATAATTACCTGCTGTATTGGGGTCACCAGGTTAAAACCTTGGCCAATGGATGCAGAAATAGTTTCACCCAACAGCCAGGGCTCTTTCTTGTTCAACAATTTCCACTGAGTGGTTGGAACCAACCCCTTTTTCTCCCGGCTCAAACCCAGGCGGGTGGACCTGCCCAGCCCAAAACGTTTTGCGTATTTCGCAATCGTATCAATGCCCAACCGATGTCCAATAGTATAAAAATAAACATCGCAGGACTGCACCAGCGCATCATGCAAATTCATGAAACCGTGCCCGGATTTTTTCCAGCACCGATACCGCCCTCGGCCCAACTTGAAATGCCCGGGACAAAAAATGGATGTATCCGGTTTAATCACTCCTTCTCCAAGACCTGCGATTGCTGTCACGATTTTGTAGGTAGAGCCGGGCGGATATTGACCATGAATAGACCTGTTTTGTAGTGGGTGCCACTCGTCAGTCACCAGATCCCTCCAGTTTTTGGGGGAAATTCCCGCCGCAAACTTATTGGGATCAAATGAGGGTTTACTGGTGATAGCAATGATCTCCCCCGTCTGCACCTTCATTACCACTACAGAACCATTCATATTCTGTTCCGCAGTTTCGGTCATTAATTTTTCCAACTCCTCTTGTATCTTTACATCCAGGGTAAGAATCAGATTGTTCCCGCTTTCTGGAGGTAGTTTTCGTAATGTTTTAAGCTCCCTGCCGGAAACATCCACCTCGACTTCCTTGTAGCCTTTCTTGCCACGCAAAAGAGATTCATAAATATTTTCCAGGCCATTTTTGCCAACAAAGTCCCCTTGCCTATAAGCTGGGTCTTTAAGGCGTTCCAAGCTTGCCTTGGAGATCTCACCTAGATAGCCCAGCGTGTGTGATGCTAAATTATTGAACACATAATTCCTTAAAGGCTCGGCCCTGATGCGTATTCCGGGGAGACTCATATTATTCTCTTCTACAAAAGCCACTTCTTCCCGAGGAATGTCCCCCTTTATTAAAACTTCCTTGAAAGATTTAGTCTGGGCTATTTTCTTTTTCAATTTTTCCCGATCCAAAGAAATTCTTTGGGCAAGTTTGTCCAGAGAAGAATCCAGATTCCGGGCATCTTCAGGAGTTAAATACAAATTGAAAGCGGGCCGAATGCTGACTAAAGTTTCACCATTCCGATCCTTGATCATTCCCCGGCTTGCAGGCAGTTTCACCATTCGAACCCGGTTATTCTCTGATAGTCCTGTCAGGTATTGCCACTTTAAAATCTGCAGATACCAGATACGCATCCACAAGCATAGGAAAGAAACCACAACAAGGATGGCGAAAATCCGTATCTTCTTTTTAATCGCGCCAGTGGTTTCCGTACCAGAATAATAAAAAACCTCCTCACCAAATAACCAACGAAACAAGATCATTCAATTATCCCCGTATAAGGATTACGTTTATTCAATTTTATCCAGCCGTTAATTTTATCCAGCACCATAAACATAAAGGGACCTATCAATGCATTATAAACACTGTAAACAGGTAACGACTGATACAAAAAGCTGGAAGCAACTTCCCCTTTCAGGATAGTTCCCATGGAGAAATAAAATACAAGACCATCAAAAATCGAGGAAAGAACAAGGAATATTCCTATGGGAACCATGCCTTCAACAAAAAACTTATCCTTAAGGGTGGAAAAAAAATAACCAATCAGGCTTTTCGAGAGCGTGTTCACTCCCAGCAATCCTCCTGAAAGGCTGTCCTGGATAAGTCCTATGGCAACCCCGGCTCCGATCCCGCCTGCCCGGGAATATCGGACGGCGCAATACACCACCCAAATCAGAGCCAGATCCGGGGTAACACCACCAAAGGAAAAAAGTTCCAGCCAAGTGGTCTGGGCGGAAAGCAAAAAAACTACAATGAGTGCCTGCGCAAAATAATACATAAACAAACCTAAGACAGAAGAACTAGAACCTCTTCCAGACGCGATAAATCTGAACTGGGAACTAAAGTAATATCCTGAAACAGGCCTTGTTTCTTCCTGGAAACCTGTGAGACTTTTCCAATGATCAAACCTTTTGGGAAAATTCCACCCAACCCCGAGGAAAGTACATGGTCTCCCACCTTGACATCCGCTGTGTTGGGAACAAATTTCAGTTTACACTCATCTTCACCCGCCCCCACAACAACTCCCGATATACGGCTTTCCTGGAACAAGGCATCCACCGCGCTACGACCATCAACAATCAAAAGAACTTTGGAGGTGTTGGGGCCAGCATGAATTACCTGCCCGATCACTCCGGCATCGGTGACCACGGCAAGGTGATTCCGTATTCCGTTCTGCGTTCCCTTATTAATAACTACCACTTTTGACCATTGGGTGGCATCCCTGCCAATGACTGAGGCCACCACGGCCTTCTTCTCCCAATCGTCTTCATAAGCCATGAGTTTGGCGAGGCGCTTTTGGCTGGCGAGACGCTCAACGAGTTTGTTTTTTTCGCTTATGAGCCGCTGCACTTCAAGCTTTAGCTGATCATTTTCCCTGGCTACCTCAACAAGGAAAAAATAATGATCTATGCCAACGGAGACAGACTGGATGGTTTGGGTAAAAAAATTCTGGAAGGGGGAAAGAATGACTCCCACCACGGAATCCAGAAAACGGGTGCCTTTTCCCTGTTTGTCGTTCAATGTCATCAAAGCCAGGGAAAACAGCAGAATGGTGGAAACCAAAATAATATTTTTTTTGTTTTTAAATCCCTTTTTGGGCACCGTTAGAGAGCAATTTTTTTCAGCAGTTTAGAATCACCCAATACTTTTCCCGCACCCAAAGCAACTGCAGAAAGAGGATCGACAGCAAGGGTTATAGGCAATCCGATTGCTTCCTTCAACAGAGTATCCAACCCTTTAATCAGCGAACCGCCACCGGCCACCACCACCCCCTTGTCCACAATATCCGCTGCAAGTTCGGGAGGTGTGCGTTCTAAAGCAATCTTTACCGCTTCGACAATAGTACTGAAAGTTTCGGTTAGGGCTTCCCGGACTTCTTCATCCGAGATAAGCAGAGTTTTTGGAATTCCTGCAACAAGATCCCTACCCTTGACTTCCATGGTCATTCTTTTTTTCAAGGGATAGGCAGAACCAATTTGAATTTTCACTTCTTCGGCAGTGCGCTCACCGATCAGAAGATTATATTTCTTTTTGACATAGTTAACGATGGCTTCATCCATTTCATCCCCGGCAATACGGACTGACTTGCTAAATACAATTCCGGACATGGAAATAATCGCTACCTCTGTAGTCCCACCGCCGATATCGATGATCATGTTTCCGGTAGGTTCCTGTACAGGGAGATCCACTCCAATAGCAGCCGCCATCGGCTCCTCAATCAGGAACACCTCTCGCGCACCAGCCGATTCCGCAGAATCCCTTACCGCCCGTTTTTCTACCTGGGTAATTCCGGAAGGAACAGCAATGACAACCCTTGGGCGCACCAATGTTTTGCGATTATTATGAACCCTGCGGATAAAAGTACTGATCATCTTTTCCGTAACTTCAAAATGGGCGATCACCCCATCCTTCATCGGACGAATTGCAGTGATGCTACCGGGCGCGCGGCCCAGCATTTGCTTGGCTTCTTCACCGACGGCCATCACCTCGTTGGTAGTGGTATTTATCGCCACCACCGAGGGTTCGCGTAAAACAATTCCCTGACCATTCACGTGTACCAGGGTATTCGCCGTCCCCAAATCAATTGCTAAATCGTTGGAGAACAAATTCCAGAAAAAATTAAACACCTAGCCCTCTCTTACGGATTCAAAAAAATTACGTAACTATCTGATTTTTCACAACTTTCTTTATAACAAGGGGGCGTTTAAAATGCAAGACAAATCCCGGCATGTAATCGCCAGCACGTCCAGGGCACAACCGCATGGTGCCTCGAAAAAACAGCTGGTTCTCTAGGAGCTTCGCTGGCCGTTTATTAATAATGGCTTGCGATTCGCTTGCGCGTTTTATAGTATAGATGCCTTCTTTAACCAGAATAGAGAGAGATACCTAATGCTGAGCATAATTCGAGAACATGCTGATTCTTGGATGATTAAATCCATCCTGTGGCTAATCATAATAGCTTTTGTCGGAACCGTCTTCTATTCATGGGGAATGGGCGGTGCTTCCGGTTCCGGAGGTGGGGCTATAGCAACGGATGAAGGGGAAAAAATTTATCAGCAGGAATATGACCGCACTTTCAATAATCTGGTGGATTTTTACCGGCAACAATTCAAGAGTCAGTTTACTACCGAAATGATCAAGAAACTCGGCTTAAAAACCCAGGCCCTTGAAGCTTTGATCCAGAAAAAATTATTGCTGCTGGAAGCCGAGAAACAAAACTTGAGAGTCAGCGATGCAGAACTGATTTCCCATATCAGAAGTTTGCCAGTATTCCAAAGTGATAGAAAGTTCAGTAAAAGGTCCTATGACGGTTACCTCCAGTCTCAACGGATCTCTCACCGCGATTTTGAAGACAACCGGCGCCAGGCCCTGATTTTAGACAAGTTGGAAAAACTGTTTCGAACCAGTTCTAAGGTTT
>JAPKCW010000005.1:0-23606 GCA_028822815.1 Nitrospinaceae bacterium
CCTTCGAAGCCCAAGTCATCCGGTTGGGCGGAACTTTGTTCGCGCAGGGAGGTTTGCCGAATATAGGTCATCACGTTTTTGGTCTGCTTGTCAATTTTGTCCTGCTCGTTCTTCCAGGTATTGGTCAGAAATTGAAGAACGTCCAGGAAAGAAGGCAGATTAAACCGGCGTTCGGGCGGGAAATATGTGCCTCCATAAAAAGGAATTCCGTCTGGAGTCAGAAACACATTAAGCGGCCATCCACCCTGCTGGCCCAAAGCCTGAATGGCCTGCATGTAAATGCTATCGACGTCGGGCCTTTCCTCGCGGTCTACCTTGATGGTTACAAAATTTTCATTGAGCACCGCCGCCAGGACAGGGTCTTCAAACGATTCGCGTTCCATCACATGACACCAGTGGCAGGTGGCGTAGCCGATGCTCACCAGAACCGGCAGGTTTTTCTCTTTGGCGATCTTAAACGGTTCATCGCTCCACGCGTGCCAGTCCACCGGATTGTGTGCGTGTTGCAGAAGATAAGGACTTTTCTCGTTGACGAGTGAATTTGTGTAAGCGTGTTCAACCATTTTTTCTGTTTGCGTTATATTTTTCTTTGTCCAGTTAAAGGTTTGCAAAGCGCTGAAAAAAATCCGGAAACGATTTTTCTACGCATGTTGGATTTTTAATGCGGATGCCCGGAATTTTTAATCCGGCCACCGCAAAACTCATAGCCATGCGGTGGTCGTCGTAAGTTTCAATTTCGGCCCCTCTATAGTCCCCCGGTCGAATAACAAGGTAGTCTTCTCCCGTTTCGACTTCTGCCCCCAGGCGGGTTAATTCATTAGCCAGGGCTAAAATTCGGTCGGTTTCCTTGATCCTCAAGTTGCCGATTCCCTGGATCACGGTTTCCCCTTCGGCAAAAAGGGCTGTTACGGCTAAGGTCTGGACTGCGTCCGGCATATTATTCATATTGATGGTGATTCCCTTTAAAGGGTTTCCTTTAATTTGCAGTGTATTGGATTTTTTTTCTACCCGGCAACCCATTTTTTCCAGAACGGAGGTGAATTGCGCGTCTCCCTGAACACTGTGTGGGTTGATATCGGTGAGGGTCACCTCTCCACCGGTCACCGCTGCCGCCGCCAAAAAATAAGAGGCACTCGACCAGTCGCTTTCCACTTGGTAGGTTTGGGCGTTATAACGATCTCCCGCTTTAACTTTGAAACGCTGGTAACTCTCATTTATCACACTAACGCCAAAGGTCTTCATGATGTCGAGCGTAATGTCGGCATAAGATTTTGAGGTGAGATCCCCCTGGATATGAATGCAGGTGTCGTTCTTGAAATAAGGAGCCGAAAGTAAAATGGAAGTGAGATACTGACTACTTTTATCGCCAGCAAGTTGAACCTCTCCACCCGGCACCTCCCCACCTGCAATATCTATCGGCGGGCAACCGTTGCCGTTTGCCGATACCGCTTTGACCCCCATTTGTGTGAGGCAATGCAAAAGATCTGCTAGAGGCCTCTGGCGCATTCGTTCATCACCATCCAGCCGGGTTTTGCCGGGTACCAGTGCCGAAAAGGTGGTCAAAAACCGCATGGTAGTTCCGGCGTTGCCGATAAAAATATCTTCTTCAGGCGTAGACAGTTTCCCGCCTCTGCCGGAAACGATGAAAGCTTCTTTTTCCTCCTGAACCGAGATGCCGAAGGCTTTCAAGGCACGGATCATGTACTTCGTGTCATCGCTGACCAGGGGTTTTTCTAACCGGCATTCACCATCGGTGAGTCCCGCGATCAGCAATGCCCGGTTGGTATAGCTCTTGGAACCGGGAACGGTAATGGTCGCTTGAAGATTCTGTACAGGTTTAATTTCTATCAAAGTCTGGAAAATTGAGGGTCAAAAAAAGGGCGGATGAATTGCCAAAACCGGAACTATTGAATTATCACAGATTTCTTACAATATACCATACCCCTTGGCAGGGATGGCTACTGGGCAAGGGCTGTTTTAGCTGAGATGAGTTGTTGTTCGCCCAATAAAGCCATTGATAGTCGCCACCGGCCGCTGGCCGGTTGTTTCGTTTAGGGGATTCTGATATGATCAGGTTTTCTTAATGTTTTCTGCGAAGGTTTTGTTATGTCTATGTATTTAAAGGCTCTTTTGTGGTGAAAAATGGGTATGGCCAAGGATGAAAAAGAATCTTTATGGTACCGGGTGTGGGAGCACCGGTCGCTGAAAGAAAAACAGCGTCTGCGCTCGTTTATTCCTTACATCTTGTATGGAATACTTGTTTTTTACGGAATCATTTATTTGTCAATTCTCAATGAGGTCAATCGAGAAAGGACAGGAGTCACTGTTAAAACCGGGTTTGGCGGAGATACTCAGGCCATTGTTGATGCTCGTGAAAAGGAAGAAGCAGAAATAAAAGAAAGTTTTAAATTTTCTCGCAAACGCGTCTCCGGCGGCCACTAGGCGCCAGCCAGCGGCTGGTGGCAATGAGCCGTAGCCTTATCTGGCGAACAAAGAGTTATCTCGGCTTTACGGGCCATTTTTTTGCTCCCTCTTTTTTAAAGAGGGCCAGGGTGATTTACATTATTCAGGTTTGTTGAAATGAAACGTTTAGTATTTATTTCGAACTGGTTTTACCTGTTTTCTCTCTGTCTATGGACCGGAGGGATGTTCCTGCTTGGTATTCTGGTGGAAATCATGGTGCGGATTAACCTGAAAGACCAGCCACAAGTTGCCAGCACGATCATGAACAAGATCATGGATGTTTTTAATGTCCATATCATTTATACCTGCATCACATTTATGGTATTGGCCGAGGTGATTAAATTTCTGGTGGCCAAATACAGTTCTGCCGGTTACGAGCCGCAAGTAGTGACTAAACGCAAATACACCCGCGAAGTGTGCCTGGCGGTTATGATAGTTCTGGCATTGTATATTGGCAATATTCTCAGGCCGGAGATGCATGCCATGGACAAGCTCAAAAAAGCCAATCCCGCAGATCAGAAACTGCAAATCCAGTTTGATCGCTACCATTCCAAATTAACCTGGATCTATACAGTAAATATGTTCCTGGGCTTGACGTTGTTCTATATTAACGGTAAAGAGATGGCGCGCTTCCGGGCAACGCCCGGAGGCAGTGAGCTGTAACTTTGAGCCGTTTAAATCCATTGAGCGCGATAAGGGATTTTTCAGTTTTCCCGCAGAAATTCCCTATGTTCCTTAAACAGACTCTGGCAGGGGCCACATTTTTTCTTTTTTTCGGAGTGTGGGTTTCTTCTGCCCTGGCGAAACATGCTGGTGAAAAACACGATGTTCCTGGAGAACCTGAAATCTCCATCGCCCAGTCCGATCCCAATGATACTTCTGATATGGCTTTCATTCGAGGAGGCAAGTTTGTCCGGGGTTCCAATTTTGAAGAAAACAAGGCGGCTTTTAAAATTTGCAAAAAGCATGATAGATCCTGCAAACTCTGGTGGTTTGCCGATGAGTACCCCCTGAAACTGGTTATATTACAAACTTATTTGATAGATATCTACGAAGTGAGCAATGAAAAATATCTGGAGTTTGTGCAAGCGACCGGACATCCTCCCGCTCTGGATGATTCCTGTGCCACCGATGCGTGTCGGGAAGGAAACTTGTGGAAGGGAGCTTCTTTTCCGTCGAGGATTCGCAAGCAACCTGTTACACAGGTGAGCTGGTATGATGCCGAGGTCTACTGCAAATGGAGGGGCAAGCGTCTGCCTACAGAAGCGGAATGGGAAAAAGCCGCCCGCGGCCCCAGCGGCAGCATGTACCCATGGGGAAACGCTTTTCCCAAGCGCAGGGCTACATTCAAGCGAAAATGGCAGGGACCCAACACCATGACCAATGTTGGCAGTTACCCCAACGGAGTCTCGGTTTATGGAGTACACGATATGGCGGGCAATGTTTGGGAATGGGTGAGCGATTGGTATGACCGTACTTATTACAACAGAGGAACTAAAAACAATCCCAAGGGCCTGGCTACAGGAGAGTTTAAATCCCTTCGCGGGGGGTCTTGGGTCAATTATGCCAGTACCCTGCGGAGTGCACTTCGCCGGTGGAGTCAGCCCAATGTCAGGTTCAACGATACTGGTTTTCGTTGTGCCAAGTCCGTACCCCTTGAGTAGGGAAATAATTAACGGCATTTCTGAAAATTGTTTTTGGCCACCGGCGAGCCGCCGGGGGCAGATAGCAAAGGCTAATCAAGCCGAGACAACCTTTTGCTAGCCAATAAAAGTTATTATCCCTTCGGGGCATGAAGGCTAAGGAAGAATATAACGTGCTCGTAGGCCCCACGCCTAGTGGTTGCCTTAGAGAAAATGTCCGAATAAATAGAGATCTCTTGAAATTCCATGACTGACAAACCAAAACGATCTGATGAGTTGACAGACCGGGAACGGGAGTTGTTAAAACCCTATGTCTCGGATGTGGATGCCAATGTGTTTGCGCTTGAAAACCTGAACCCTGAAGTGATCGGCGGGGCTCTGGCCCGTTACAGCCGGGCACCAACCGGATTCAAAGAAACGGTGGCGCGTGAATTTCTGAATCCGGATGGTAGCCCAAATGATGTCAAAGGCTCCCAGATGATCGACCGGGTGGTCAACAAGTTCGGCGATGAGTCTGTGGCCGAGTTGGCTGTCGCTCCTCTATGCATTGAAGAAATCTCCAACCTGATGACCAAGGTCATCGAGGATTGCAGGATTGGAGGTTCTCCCATCGAAGAGTCAACCCGTTATGTTCTTTACGATGCCAAAAAGAACGGTCGCTGGCGTTATGTGTGCCCGGATGATATCAAAGAGTCCGGGCTCGGTAATGCTTTTGTGGCAAACATGGATTTTATTTTTGCAACGTATGCCGAAATGGTGGAACCCATGCAGGCGTTGTTCCGCAAGCGTCTCACTCAGGATGCGTTTGAAATTGAAGTGGAGCGGGATGGAAAGATTCAAAAGGCGGGGTTGAAGTCTCTGCAAGGCGAGAACGAAATCAAAGCCCATCGTATCGCTTACAATTTTACCATCCGCAGTGCGGCGTGCGATGTGATCCGCTGTATCCTGCCTGCCTGCACCCAGGCCAATGTCGGATTGGTGGGCAACGGGCGGTATTACTCCGGCCTGATCAGCAAACTGCTGTCCCACGATTTAACAGAAGCGCATGGGCTTGCCGAGGCGATTCGAAAAGCCCTCAATACTCAGATTCCCACATTTATCAAGCGGGCGGGGCGAAATTCTTATCGCATGGAAAATCGCGATAAAATGCGGCAACTGTGTCGGGAGCTTTTTGCGTCGGTCCAGATCGAAACATCAATGGAAGTGGAACTACTGGAGGATAGCCCTCAAGACCAGTGGGTCAACCTGCTATCCAATATGATTTTCCCTTTTGTCCGGCTTTCCTCCCGTCAGATTCGCGAAATCGTGAAGTCTTTACCCGAAGAACGCAAAAAACAAATTTTTGCGATCTATATCGGATCCAGGCAGAGCAAGCGCGACCGTGCCGGCAGGGCTTTGGAATATGGCTATCCCATTCAATTTGATATTCTTGCCGGATTCGCCGAATACCGTGACCTACAACGCCACCGCATGCTCACCCAGCAAAGGCAGGATTTAGGAGTCGACCTGGGTTATTCAGTACCGGAGGAAATTGACGAAATCGGCATGGGCCAAAAGGTGCAGGAATGTTTTGAGCGCACCGAGTCTTTGCACCGCGACCTGAAGCGGGCCGGTATGGAGCAGGAGGCGCAATATGCCACCTTGTTCAATCACTATATCCGCTGGAATATGGGCATGAACCTCAGGGAGTTGGGGCATTTTGTAGAACTGCGTACCCAGAAAGCCGGTCATCCCAAATACCGGCGCACGACGCAAATGATGGCCCGCCTCTATCTCAAACGCCATCCGGAGATGGAACCGATTCTGCAATTTGTAGACTACAATGACTACGATGGCGGCATCACCCGTGCCGACCAGGAAGCCCGTACGGCCCGCAAAAGCCTTGCCTCCAACCTCCTCGACGACCAAGACCACTAGTCAGCGTGCCGCTGGACCCAGCTTAAAATAGCTTTTGCCGGCTGGCAAAGAGTTGTCTCGGCGTAATCAAGCCCTTGCCAGTTTACCCCTACGGGGCATGAGGGCTAATGATGGGGATATCACGGCCTCCCCTGCTAAGGGGTTAGAAAAATTTTGGATTTTATGGTAGGCTTATGCGCTTTTATATTCCCCCAACCCATTCTTTACTGAGAGAGAAAAAGTGATGAAGATAGGTATCCCTAAAGAAGTTCATGCTGGCGAAAAACGGGTGGCTACCACCCCGGATGTCGCGAAGCAGCTTATCAAACTGGGTTTTGAAGTTGCGATTGAAGCAGGCGCGGGTTCTGCGGCCCATTATTCAGATGCTTCTTACGTTGAAGCAGGCGTAACGGTTGTCAAAAATGCCCAGGAGATCTGGACAGAAAGTGACATTATTTTAAAAGTCCGAGGCCCGGAACTGAATCCGGAGCTGAACACCGAAGAAATCGATTTACTGCATGAAAACCAGATACTGATCACTTTTCTTTGGCCGGCGCAGAATCCGGAAATGCTCAAGAAGCTGGCTGAGAAAAAAGTGACGGCTTTGGCGATGGACATGATACCGCGAATATCGCGTGCTCAGAAACTGGATGCGCTCAGTTCGATGGCGAATATTGCCGGATACCGGGCAGTGGTCGAAGCGGCCCAGCATTTTGGCCGGTTTTTCACCGGGCAGATCACCGCAGCAGGTAAAGTTCCGCCTGCTAAAGTCATGGTGATCGGTGCGGGGGTTGCGGGCCTTGCAGCCATCGGTGCGGCAAAGAGTATGGGCGCTATTGTGCGGGCTTTCGATACCCGACCGGAAGTGAAAGAACAGATCGAGAGTATGGACGCGGAGTTTTTGGAACTCGATTTTGAGGAAGAGGGTTCGGGCACCGGTGGATATGCGAAAGTGATGAGCAAAGAATTTATCGAAGCGGAAATGGCCCTCTTTGCGGAACAGGCGAAGGAAGTGGATATCATCATTACCACTGCGCTGATTCCCGGAAAACCGGCACCGGAACTGATCTTGGAAGATATGGTCATGTCCATGAAAGACGGTAGCGTGATCGTAGATCTTGCCGCTGAACGGGGAGGCAACTGCAAGCTGTCTGAAGCGGGAAAAGTGGTCAAGGTTCATGGTGTTTCGATCATCGGCTACACCGACTTGCCCAGCCGGATGGCTGCGCAGTCCAGCCAGTTGTATGGAACGAATTTGCGCCATCTTTTAACGGATATGTGCCCGAACAAGGATGGCAATGTTGTGGTCGATTTCGACGATGAAGTGGTTCGCGGAGCTACGGTTGTCAAGAATGGTGAAATCACCTTCCCACCGCCGGCGCCCAAACTTTCGGCGGCGCCTGCCAAACCGGCAGAACCCGCACCCCCTCCCGTGGAGCCTAAGGAAGATAAACCTTCATGGGTGGGACCGGCTCTCACTTTCGGGATCGGGGCTCTGGGCTTGTTTGGGCTGGGTGCTGTTGCGCCTGCGTCCTTCATGGCTCACTTTACGGTATTTGTCCTGGCCTGCTTTGTGGGCTATATGGTGGTCTGGAATGTAACAGCGGCTTTGCATACTCCACTGATGAGCGTGACCAATGCCATAAGCAGTATCATTGTTCTTGGTGCCATTTTGCAGATCAGTTCGGGGGAAAAGGTGATCATGTGGGTGGCGGTGTTTGCTGTACTGATAACATCAATTAATATTGTAGGCGGATTCGCGGTAACGCGCCGCATGCTTGAAATGTTTCGTAAATAGGAGGCGATGAAATGAGTCAGGGATTAGTCACCGCCTCTTATATAGGGGCAACCGTTCTTTTTATTCTGGCGTTAGGCGGGTTGAGCAGTCCGGAAACGGCAAGGCGCGGTAACCTGTATGCCATGATCGGTATGGCTATTGCTCTCGTAGCAACCATCGCGGGGGTTACGGGCAATGTAGAAATTTTGATGGTGGCGTTGCTGGTCGGAGGCAGTATTGGCCTGGTTCTGGCGCGCCGTGTGCAAATGACCCAAATGCCCGAGCTGGTTGCTATTTTGCACAGTCTCGTAGGGTTGGCCGCCGTCCTGGTCGGATTTGCCAATTTTATGGACCCGGAACGGTTGCAACATTACAGCGGTATCGAATTGACGATTCATGATGTGGAGACTTATTTGGGAATCCTCATTGGTGCCGTCACCTTGTCGGGTTCCGTTATTGCATTTGGAAAACTCAGCGGAAAAATCACCGGCAAGGCCATGTTATTGCCTGCCCGGCATTTTCTCAACCTGGGCCTGTTGATTGGCTCAATTTATTTGTGTCATTTGTTTGTTGAGCAATCCGCTGCAGGGGGTGGGATCATGCCCCTGTATATCATGACGGGAATTGCTTTGCTGTTCGGGATTCATATGGTCATGGCCATCGGCGGGGCCGACATGCCTGTTGTAATATCCATGCTCAATAGCTATTCGGGCTGGGCTGCGGCGGCTACCGGGTTCATGCTCAATAACGATTTACTCATTGTTACCGGTGCACTGGTCGGCAGTAGCGGTGCTATCCTGAGTTACATCATGTGCCGGGCGATGAACCGTAAGTTCCTGGCGGTTATTGCCGGAGGCTTTGGTACGACATCAGGTAGCGGTTCCTCATCTGCAGAAGAAGGCGAACAGGGTGAAGTGGTTGAAGTACAAGCCCCCGAGGTTGCCAGCCTGCTGGCCGAGGCAAAAGAAATTATGATCATTCCGGGTTATGGCATGGCGGTCGCCCAGGCCCAGCACATTGTATGCGAGATCACCAAAACGCTGAGGGCCAAAAAAGTGAATGTGCGATTTGGTATTCATCCTGTTGCCGGGCGTATGCCAGGGCATATGAATGTTTTGCTGGCGGAAGCCAAAGTTCCCTACGACATCGTTTATGAGATGGATGAAATCAATGATGATTTCCCCAATGTTGATGTTGCGATCGTCATTGGAGCCAACGACATCGTTAATCCCTCTGCTCTGACGGACCCGAACAGTCCGATTGCCGGAATGCCGGTATTAGAATGCTGGAAAGCCAAAACCACCATTGTGCTGAAACGAAGTATGGCCACGGGTTATGCGGGAGTACAAAACCCATTGTTCTTCAAAGAAAATACCCGCATGCTGTTCGGCGATGCCAAGTCCAGTCTGGATGTGGTTTTCAAAAGCCTTTAGAGATTCCCATAGGACTGACTTTAGCATAAGGGATTTCTTAACGTGTCAAGCAAAGTTCATATGCCCGAATCGCAAAGCAAAAGTACAATATATATGGGGATGGGGTTGATGGGTGCCACCGGCCTGGCTATGGGCTGGGTGGTGCACAGTCCGCTTCTAATGACCATTGCTGGATTATTGGGTTTGATGATAGGCGGGTTTATCGGTTGGCTGGGCGGCCGACGTTTTATGGTCATCATCTGCCTGGGAGTTTTAATAGGGGCTTTTCTGGGGCAACGCACCGGAGACCCCGATATCCTCATCATCGCCGCCGGAAGCGGAGGCGCTATCGCCGGATTCATGGGCGCACAAATCGAATCATTCTTCCGCCACTAGATGCAACTAGGCGCCCGGAGAACCTCCGGGGGTAACCAGCAATAGTTTTATTGGGTGAGCAAAGAGTTATTTCCCATTTCCTTTGGGCGTTGCCTGATTGCCCCACATTTGGTTGACCCGACCGAAATTGAACAGGATATTTTGATCCCAGATCTTGCCCTGATCTTTAATGATATGCCGGTATGTCCAAATTTTCTTACCACTATGTTCCCACTTGCGATCGGGCTCGCCGAGAACTTCTAGCACTTTTTCTTTTTTGCGGTTCATGAATGTGGATTCGAATTCTATGACCGTATAGATTTTTCTTTCATCCTGGCTCTTTCCATCCTCCCCAGCCGACCATGCGGTGAAAGGGAAAAGCAGAAGGGCGCAAAAAAGAAAACCAGTTATTTTTGATGGCATCACGCTCCTCATGAGTATAAATTGCCGACAAATTTTTCATAACCGTTATAAAGAAGGGTGGGGTGGATGTCTCCCGTGTCGATCATTTTCTCGCGGGTCTGAGGCCAGCGCGGGTGTGGGATTCTGGGGTCCACGTTGGCGGTAAAATCGTATTCCAGCCCTTGCAGGGTGTTCCAGAAGGTTGCGGGGCGATAGTCGACCAGCTCGATTTTCACGATGGACTTGATATTCTTGAACCCGTATTTCCAGGGAACAACCAGGCGGATCGGGGCGCCATGCTGTTTTGGAAGCGGGTGCCCATAAATTCCCGTAGCTAAAAATGCCAGTTCATTCATTGCTTCCTTAAGGGTCAACCCCTCTACATAGGGCCACGGTTCCCAGAATGCCAACTGCCCTTGGGCGGTGAAGGGCGCATAAAAAGTTTCCAATCTTACATATGTGGCTTCCGGTTTTGGCTCGACCCGTTTGAGAAGCTCCCGCAACGGGAACCCGGTCCAGGGCACCGCCATGGCCCAGGCCTCCACGCAACGCAGTTTGTATAGGCGTTCTTCAAAGGGCATGGTTTTTAGCAGGTCATCGATATCGAAAGTTTTCGGTTTGTTGACCAGTCCGCCTATCTCAAGGACCCATGGCCGGATCTTGAGTTTCTGTGCGTAATGCACCGGATCGATTTTGTCGGATCCGAATTCATAAAAATTATTGTATGTAGCGGCAATTTTCTCTGCAGTCATGGGCCGGTCCAACTCGTAATGCGGGTTTCTTTTGGCAGGATAGATGGATTTTTCCAGTTCACTCCACGCCACTTCAGGAAGAGTCTTCGGCAAAGAAGAAGGGCCGCAACCATAAAGAGCTCCCACGGTGGCGGCGGTGGTCAGCGCCGTGCCTTTGAGAAATTCCCGCCGACGCATGTATGCCGACTCGGGAGTGGCCAAATTTTCTGACATGCTCCATGCCTTTTTTAGATGGATATGGGCCATGATGTTTCATCCCATCAGTGGGTTTTATTCTCCGTGGCTCGCAGGGCCGAGAGAACGTTTGTGTGCCTTATAAAGCCATTGCTCATGCCAGCGGAGGCTCTCCGCCCTTTTTAGTAACCCAGTCATCAATACCCGCCAGGTATGCAGGAAGACCCTGCTCGATAGGCAGGGCGATGATTTCCGGCACTTCATAGCTGTGGTTGATTTTGACCCAGGTTTCCAGCGCATCATAGCGGTCCTTCCGGGTTTTGACGATTAAGAGAAACTCTTCGTCCACATGGATTTTGTCTTCCCAGTAATAGGTCGACTGAATTTTTGGAATGGCGCTGACGCAGAATGCCAGCTTGTCCTCGACCAGTCCCCGGCTTATTTTATCCGCTTCCTTTTTTGATCCGGCGGTGATGAATATTACGCAATGTTCACTCATAACAAGGCTCCATCAAAGCACAAATTTTAATAGATAAAATCCTAAAAAAAGCAGAATGAAAAATACAATGCTGAACAGGTTGAAATATTTTTCGATTACTACCTTGATAGGCGGTCCAAATTTGTAGACGATAAATCCGACCAGAAAGAACCGGGCCGAACGGCTGATTGCCGATGCCAGGACAAAAGTCGGAAAATTGATTTTGAACGCCCCTGCCGCCAAAGTAAAAATTTTATAAGGCAAGGGTGTAAAGCCCGCCGCGGCAACTGCCCACGCCTGGTGTTCGTCATAGAGATCACCTATTTTCTCAAACTTGGCCTGCAAATGGTAGAACTCCACGATGCTATTGCCGATCAGGTCCATAAACTGGTAGCCGATGAAATAACCAAACATTCCTCCCAAAACGGAGGCCACAGAGCAGAAGAAGGAAAACCTGAGCCAGAGTGCCGGCACCGCTATCGTCATGGCGATCAATAAAATATCGGGGGGGATCGGGAAAAATGATGATTCAACAAACGAAACAAAAAATAAAGCCGGAAGCGCGTAAGGGGTAGCGGCCCAATGCAGGACCCAATCGTACATGGATCGAATAATTTTCATGGATGTGATTTTGAATGAGGTTTATAGAAGGTTGAAGGGGTCTACATCGATAGAAAGTTTAAGTTTTGCATTGGAGGCAGATTTGAATTCATTGAGTTCCCGGCTGTCTGTCAGAATGCCTTGCAGAGTCTGCATATTAGAGCCGCGTAATATCAAATGCCAGCGGAATTTGTTTTGAATCTGATATAAGGCCGCTTTGGAAGGGCCTAATATTTCGACTCCCTTTTTTCGGGTTGCCGCTAGAGCCCGCCCCAGTTTTTCAGCCATGCTCTTTCCCAACGATTCATTGGCACTGACAATTTCGATAGCAATAAGCCGGGTGAACGGAGGGTAGTTGAGTTGCCTGCGTAATTTTAATTCCTTTTCGTGGAAACCATTCACATCGTGTTCTCGGACAAACTCAAACATATAGTGGTCGGGATTATTGGTCTGGATAATCACCTTTCCCGGAACTTCTCCTCGTCCTGCCCGGCCCGCGACCTGGGTCAACAATTGAAATGCTCTCTCGCACGATCTGAAATCCGGTATATTCAGGGATAAATCCGCATGCACGACTCCGACCAGTGTGACGTTAGGAAAATCATGTCCCTTGGTGATCATTTGTGTGCCAATGAGGATATCGATTTTCCCCGCAATCATATTCCGGTGCATGGCGGCGAAAGAGTCGCGGCCCCGGGTGGTGTCCCGATCTAGCCGGGTTATCCGGGCATCCGGAAAATTTTTTTTAACCTCTTCTTCCAGTTTCTGGGTGCCGAATCCGCTGAAGCGAATCACTTCTCCGTGGCATTCCACGCAGTGGCCAGGCATGCGCGCGGTGAAATTGCAATAATGGCAGAGCAGGCGGTCTTCCTTGCCGTGAAAGGTGAGGGTGACACTGCAATGGGCGCATTCTAATACGTAACCGCAGTCAGTGCAAAAAACAAATCGGGCCGTTCCGCGTCGATTGAGAAACAGGAAAACCTGTTCTTTGCGGGAAAGCCTATCGCGAATTGCGCTACGCAGGATTCCGGAAAGCATGGCAAAATTTTTAAACTCCTTACGCTCACGTCTCATATCCACCATGCTCACGATGGGTAGCATGCGCTCACCTATTCGGTTTTCCAAGGACAGGTATTGATATTTTCCCCGCCGGGTGTTTTGGGCCGATTCCAGGGACGGGGTTGCCGATCCCATAAGGACCACCGCGTTTAAAGACTGGGCCCGCATGACGGCAGTGTCCCGGGCGTGATAACGGGGATTGGAATCCTGTTTGTAAGAGCTATCATGTTCTTCATCAATCACCACAATGCCCAGGTTTTTGAACGGGGCGAACACCGCCGACCGGGCTCCGACCGCGATCGATACTTTTTCGTCACGGATTTTTTTCCATTCTAGATAGCGTTCGGTTTGTGATAGGCCGCTATGCAGAATGGCCACCCGGTCTCCGAACCGCTGGCGAAACCGCTCCACAGTTTGCGGGGTGAGAGAGATTTCGGGGACCATCATGATCGCGGTTTTGCCCTTTTCCAGGACGCGTTGAATGCAACGGATATATATTTCTGTCTTGCCGCTTCCTGTCACGCCATGCAGTAGAAAAGATTCGAACTTCTCGGTTTCAATAGCGAGGCTGAGTTTCTTGAATATCGCCTGTTGCTCGGGAGTGAACGTTAAAGAAGCGCCAAAGGGTTGAGTCATAGCGTTTTCGGGAACGAAAGCCTCGCGCACTTTTTTTTCGGTATAAACCTCTACCAGTTGTTTTTCTTTAAGACTGCGCAATGCGGCCTGGCTTTTTGGGATTCGGGTTTGCAGTTCCGGTAGATTGATTTCTTTTTGTCTTATTAGATCAAACACGGATTTTTGTTTGGGACTGCGTTTGAGCAGACGCTCTATTTCTTTCTCGTCAGGCAAAGAACTGGCAAGGCGAACCGATTTAACAAGCTGGTAGCCGGCCTTATCGAGTCCAGCGGGAAGAGCGGCGCTGATGGCCTCGCCCCAGGAGGACTGGTAATACTCTCCCAACCACCGGGTGAGAGACAATAGCTCTGCGCTCACGATGGGTTCGGTATCCGGCAACTCGACGATGGCTTTGAGGCGTATGGGTTTGTCCCATTTGTCCGTAAGGTTGACCACATACCCGGTAATGCGTCTTCTGCCAAAAGGCACCAGAACCCGCATGCCGACTCGGACCTTCCCAAGCAATTGTGGCGGAATCTTATAGGTAAACGGTTCCCGGAGAGGAAGGTTGAACACCACTTCGGCAAAAGGCTTTGCATTGCCGGAAGGTTTCTCGCTAAGGGAATCAATTTCTGTTTGGATATTCATCGGGGCAGGGTATGTAAAAATTTGTAAGATTGTACCATCCCTTAGCAGAGGAAGAAAACATTGACTCGCTGGATGTTTTCCTCTAGTCTCAACGTTTCAAAAATATAATAGATTGTTTTAATTGCGGAAAAGTGGTTATAAACAGGGATTTTTAGGAAGAGGTGAAGCTATGAAAGTGGGAGACAAGATTAAAATTGATTTTGCTGGAAAGAAAAAGGAAGCCACGGTGCAGAAGGTATTCCCCAAAACGGTTTACCTGAAAGTCGATTTCGACAAAGACAAGCAAAAAACCGTTAAACGCAAAATCAGTCAGCTCGACGCCGGAAAATCAAAAAAGAAATAACCCCTTAGCAGGGGATATCACGCACACCGGCCCCACGCCTAGTGGCTAGAAATAGGTTTTTATTTTTGCCTGTTTTTTCAGGGCTTCGATATAGTCGCGGGTAGCTTGTGAAACTTTCTTTTGGATGAGAAAGTCTTTGATTTTTTCTTTTTCTGCCTCAAAGGGACTAGCTCCCGCTGGTTTTTTGTCCGTGACTTTCAGTACGTGAAATCCGTGCCCGGTGCGGAAAATATCGCTGACTTCGCCAGCCTTCATTTTAAAAGCCCTGTTACTAAAAGCCGGAAGCATTTGCTTTTTGGTGAAGAATCCCAAATCTCCTCCCTTGGAAGCCAAACTATCCTCGGAAAACCTTTTAGCCATTGCCGCAAAATCGGCGCCATTGCGAATTTGGTCGAGAATGGACTCGAACTTTTTAAGGGCTTTCTGTTCTCCTGCTTTTCCTTGCGATGGATTAAACTTCAACAGGATGATACTGGCCCGGACTTTTTCCTGACTCGCGAACTTGTTTTTATTTTTTTCGTAGTAATCACGGGTTTCGTTTTCAGGGATCTTAATTTTGGATTCGATTTCTTTTTTGATGATCTGGTCCATATATAAATCGGTTTCAAGTTCTGCTCTATATTGGTCCAGGGTCATGCCTCGGTCGGCGAGTTTATGTTCAAAAACGGCATCCGAGCGGAACTTGGCCTGCACTTCTTTAAGTCGTTTTTCCAGCATATCCTTCGTTATGTTGATCCCTGAGTCTTTGGCTTTCAAAACCAGCAGGGTGCGCCCGATTTCATCGTCGATCAGTTTTTTGGCGGCGGATTTTTCCTGGCTTGCATTGAGGGGCATACCGCGTTTTTTGTATTGCTGTACGGCTTTTTTCAATTCGCGGGAGATGGTGTCCCCGCTGATATCCACACCATTGACCTGGGCCACCACTTTGGGAAGTTTGATTTTTAGCGCATCGTGTTTATGGCCGGAATGAGCCCAAACTTTTGCGGGGTTGGCGGAAACAAAGAGTCCCAACAGGATCAAGCAGGAACTCAAGGAAACGAATCGTGCCATAAGGGCTAACCTTTCTGTGAGGTGCTTTCAACAAAAATTGTTTTTGGCCATGAGTGGCCCTTATAAAATAAGGGCCGCGAGTTGCCGCAGAGAAAATCACCGAATGAATAGAAACCTCTTGAAATGTGTTATTAAAATTAATCATTCGACCTCTTGATGTCAACCGATTTGTTAATGCCGGGGGATAGTTGTTGGGTCAGGCCGCGAAATAGGAAGGCCGCCGCAACAACGATACCCAGCAACACCGTTACTGCTACCCGGTATTTGAGTGTCCCGGTCGAGTCCAGGGCCCAAACCACTGCTCCCCATAGCATAGGGCCCATAATGGATGCCGCCTTGCCTGCGAACCCGTACAAACCAAAAAATTCCCCGACTTTTTCAGGCGGGGACAGTTCTACGATGAAAGCCCGGCTGACCACCCAAACTCCGCCCATTCCCATCCCGGCGATGGGGCCCACCAGCCAGAACAGGGTTTCGCTCTGGCTTATGGCGGTTAGAAATAGGGCGACGATCCAGAGTGCCAATACCAGCCAGTAAGACCAGATGGTTCCTTTATGTTTGACTAGAATGCCGATGATCAGTGATCCGATCATTGCGCCCACGGTTGAGGAGATCAGGAATGTTATGATTTGGCCATCGCTGAATCCGATCACTTTGCTGGCATACACTGACATGAAAGCGATAATGGTGTTCACCGCATCAAGAACCAGGAAATGAATCAGGATAAACCGAAATAGAGATTGGTATTGCCTGGCGCGAAGAAAAGTTTCTTTGAGTCTGCGAAAAGCCTCTTTAATGCGGAAGGAGGGGGTTGTCCGGGTTTCGGCATCTTTAACGAACAGGAAGCAGGGAAGGGAAAATAATAACAGCAAACCGGCGGTGGGAAGAAAGGCCGCAGAACGCCCACCGGACTCAACAAACGGTTGCACCAGCTTCAAGCCAGCGATGGAGCCCAGATAACCGAGGGCCACTCCATATCCTGAAACAAGACCGACATGGCTACCTCGTGAAATGGCGGGGAGCATGCTGTTATAAAAAACCAACGCCGATTGATATCCGTAATTGGCCGCCATGAACAAAATCAGACCGGCCCATAGATGGTCGGTAGTACCGATCAGTGCGGTTGCGAAAACGCATAGCAGGGTGAGTCCAATCAGGGGGACCCTGCGTTTGCCGGTAGTATCTGAAAGGGTTCCAAAAACAGGAACGCTCAAGGCTACTGCCAGCATGGAAAGTGAAAGGGCTGTGCTGTATAAAATATCCTGACCGCCATGATCCACCGTAACCCACAACGCGAAGTACAGCGAAATCACGTTCATGGAAAAAATGGTGTTGGCGAAATCGTAAAGGCACCAGGAGAAGACTGTGAGCTTTTTTGGGTTCTGGGGCGGGTTCACTGGGAGGATAGCGCAGTGCGGAATCCGTAAATTTCGTTTTTTATATGGGGAAAGTTACGTGCGCGTTTGACAACTTTTATGCCTTCAATGCTGTTGATCCAGGAGCCGCCTCTGAGCACTTTCATTTTCAGTGGTCCCTGAGGCCCTTCCGGATTGATTTCGGGGCTGACGCGATAATAGTTTTTGTCATACCAGTCCAGGCACCATTCCCAGACATTCCCGGCGGTGTTGTATAACCCGAAAGGGCTGACTCCGGAATGGTAATAGTCCACCGGTGCGGTGTAGGGATAGTTGTCATTTTCTCCAAAAATATTGACGAAGAAAAAATTGAAGCCCTTATCGAATTTTCTTCCCCAAGGCCAAAGGCGGCCATCGTTTCCTCTCGCCGCCTTTTCCCATTCCGCTTCCGTAGGCAGTCTTCGTCCTTTCCATTTGGCGTATGCCATAGCATCGTGCCAACTCACTCCGACAACGGGTTGGTCCAGCTCGTTGAACCGGGAATCTTTCCAGAACTTCGGGGATTGGTGTCCGGTGGCCTGCATGAACACTGCATAGTCCTGGTTGCTCACTTCATATTTATCGATAAAATAGCCGGGAGTGAAAATAAAATGCATGGGTTTTTCATCTTCTTTTCCTGAAGAGGTGCCCATTTGGAAATAGCCTTGAGGAATATAGATCATTCCCGGAGGAGGTTGGGCATGCGCGGGAGACTGAAGAAAAATGACTGTAAAAAAAAGGAGGAATGCAAACTGGCGCCCCAACCAGATATGTGTCATGACAAATCAAAAAACCCGATATGAGCGACAAGGTCCCGCTTGGTTTCCGGTGCGAGGTTCCTGGACTCTTCAATATTTTCTATGTTGATCCACTGGTAATGTCCATTCCAGCAATTGAGGGTCAGCACGGTATTGCCGTACCAGTCCATACTACTGTTCAGGAAAATCGGCCCCTGGCATTTCGGGCACTGGCCGTGGATCTCCATATTATTTCTAGATTTGTGCATTCATCTTTCCCAATCGATTGATCAGTAGGTCTTACCTATAAATTAAATTACAAAGAGTCTTGATCTGCAAGACATTTTTAAAAAATAGTAAAGTTTAGGATGCTCAACCTCATTGAAATGTCAAGGGTTTTCGGTACGGATTTTCAGTGCTTTAGAAAAAAGCCTATTTTTTTCAGGGGTAATTTGGAAGCCGGTTTTTTTCAAGAGGATTTTTAATTCATCGATGGGGAGTCCAATTATGTTGGAATGTGAGCCAGAATAATCACGGACCATAAAACTGCCCTTCCCTTGAATGGCGTAGGCTCCGGCTTTATCCATGGGTTCGCCGGTTTGGATGTAATTTGATATTTCTTCCTGTGATAAAGATTTGAAGCGGACCTTTGAGGTGACAGCCTTGTCGAGGGTTTTCCCTGGACCGACAACGCAGATGCCAGTCATAACGCGATGTTCCTTGCCACTTAACCGGCGAAGCATTCTTTCTGCATCGGAAACATCCACGGGCTTTTCATATATTTCCTGATGTAGAGCTACGAGAGTGTCGGCACCGATTACCCAGCAGTCGGGATATTTTTTTGCCACACTCTCGGCCTTGGCGCGAGCCAGCAACCGGGCGTTTTCTTCCGGACGCAGTCCATAATCCAGTTTTTCCTCCACCGAACTGGGGACGACTTCAAACTGGTCGGTAATTTGTTTTAATAGCTCCAACCGGCGGGGAGATCGCGATGCCAGAATAAGTTTTGTTGTATTCTCAGTCATAGACCCTGCAACATACCGGAAACAAAAGTCTAGATCAACCCCACTTGGCGTGGCCAGCGTGACGCTGGACTCAAAGGCCAAAAGCTCCTCAAGCCGAGATAACTCTTTGTTCGCCTGATCAAGCTATTGCCAGTTGCCCCTGCGGCTAGCAGTGGTAATTGGGAGGCAAATCCTATATATTACTGTCCTTCACCTAATATGATGGAAGACTTTAACTTAAGGAACTGGCATGGCGGGCGCAACGCATCAAATTCAGATACGGCATATTCTGGTCGAAAATAAGGAAGTGGCGGACTTGCTCAAGGAGACGATCGAAAACATCCCTGCGGAAGCAGGCCGGGTTAAAATGCTGATGAAGCTGGCTGGTAAGTACAGTATTTGTTCTGCCTCCAAGGACGATGGAGGCAATCTAGGCTGGCTGGAAGTGGGCTGGAATAAGAGCGATCCCCGGCAACCGCGTGGCGGTTTTAGTAAATTAAACAATGACGATTTGGACGATTTTATGCGTGAGGGGCTTGAAAAAATGACCTTGCACAAAGGAAGAGTGTTTGGTCCCGTTGAGTCCTACGAAGGATTTCATGTAGGAATGATTTGCCAGGAAGTCAAGCTGGATAGGATTCTTTAGCCGTTATTTCCTCTGCGTCTTCTCCGACAAAATTGTAAGCAAAGCAACCGCTTGTGCACCGGACCATATAGTGTGGGCAGGACCGGCAAGGTTCTTTTGCTTCAGTCTTCTCAAACACCGTGTGCAGGAATTTAGACGCCATCTGGGCCATGGCGATAGAGTTCACCTCTTTAAAATCCGCCACATTCCCCAGTTTCAGGTTGTGAAAGGGAAAACAGTTGAAGCAGTCGCCTTTGGAGTCAATATCCATGGGGCTTCCGTCCGCACATCCAAAATAATAGTCATTGCGTGTCCACTCTTCAATTGGGGGCAACTGTTTGTTGCCGTGAAAGTAAATCCGGTCTGTGAGTGACATCTGGTCTTCGCCGATGTCATCCAGAAAACAAGGTGGCAGAGAGCAGTCGAATCGAAAACATAATTGTGGAAAACGCTGCATTATGCTCAGCATTTTCTTTCCGACTTTTGGGAAGTCCCGAATCGGCAGATAGGTGTTGGCTTCCCCTCCAATGATGGGAAACGCGGGACTAACCCGAATTTTGTATTGTTTATCACGGGGCAGGCCGGCTTTCTGGTAGATCTCGTCAATTTCCTCACACTGCTTTTCGAGTTCCTGGTCTTTGGAGTATAGATTGATGCTGAAGGTGAGGCTGTAACCGTTGACCCGCAACATACGTTCGGCGACTTCCTTGCAGCGTTCGTGGTTTTTTTCTGAAATATTTTCCATCGTTTGCCAGTTCAATAGAATGGCAAAAGTGATTTGTTTGCTAAGGGCGCCGCTGGGGCTGGCGATCTTCAGCAACAGGTCCAAAACCTTATCTTTCATCAACCCATTGGTGAATACACTGAGATGGGAGTACGGCAGAATGCGGTCATAAGTATTTTGAAAAATATCGTTAAACCGGGGATGCAGGGTGGGTTCCCCGCCCATGAAATTGATGATGGGTGCGTTTTTGATTTTTGGCAAAAACTCGTTCAGGAAATAATCATATTCCATGGATTTCCCCGGTGTATTTACCGTCTCTTCCATGTACTCATCCGCAAAACAGTAATTGCAGCTTAGGTTGCAGTAACTGTTTAAAATGATATTCATCTGCCATCTCCCTGGGAACCTGAAGCGGTTCTATTTTGACCTCTTGGGCTTTCCCGTCCCTGATTAACCCTCTTCCTGACGGGTCAGATCGTGGAATTGCTAATATTTCCCGGAATGGTATCTATCATACCATTTGAAGGCGGAAAACTATTGCCTAATGTTCAATCATCGAATTTTTTCTTCCGGCGCAGAATTTGCGATGTCCCGGCCTGGACGACCAGCCTCATCTCGCAGGGATAAGTCCGGACTATATTGACAAACTCCTGAATGGCCTTATCCTTTGCATCGGTGTCATCCTCTGCTTCGCAGGTATACTCCCATGCGGAACTTACCGTAGGGATTTTTTCAATGCCGTGTTCTTCCAGCCGCTCGGCAATCTCTTTGTGAGCCTCTTCAGTCAAACCTTCAAACTCTACTGCAATGAATACTTTGTACTGCAAGGGTTTCCTCCTTAGTCTGTCAAGGTTCTGAAATTTTTAATACGCCTAGTGTATAATATGCCGTGTTAAACTGCCAGCAGTAGACGTAGTTTGTGCTAAGTAATTTGCCCCCTTTTTTGCAATCCAGTTACTCACTGCCCCGGTGGTTGCCGGCCCGCTCGCTTACGAGAGGTTCTCGCCCTGTCTTCATTTCAAAAATTCATAGCTAATATTGGTTGGACTACCCTGGGGAAAACCGGGACACAGGTCATCTTGTTTGCGGTCTCTATTCTTCTCACCCGCTATTTGGGTAAGGAACGATTGGGAGACTATGCCACTCTTTTAGTTATCCCGGTATTTATCAGGTTTCTGAATTCCTTTGGCCTCGAAACCCTGATCAATAAAAAACTCCCTGAACTTAATATTATAGATCCTTCAGGCGCACAAGGGAAATACCTGGTTGGCAGGTTGCTGATACTGAGGTTTCTTACAACTATTGCGTTCTGTGCCCTGATTTACCATTTCCTGTCGTACTACCTGGACTTTATTCATAGCCAGTGGCTGATGGAGTTTCGTTGGGTTTTGATTCTTTATTTCATTGTCATATCAGTTGACTCCATATTGAGCACACTGTTCATGACATTGCTGCGCTTTAAAACTTTAGCTAAAACAGAAATTTTTGGAGCCCTGCTAAACCTGTTTTTATTAATGCTGTTTATTTCGTTAGATTATGGGATTTCAGGAGTTCTTTATGCTTATATTTTTTCCGCAAGCGTAACGAGTGTAATTTATTTGGTTTTAGCGCGGGATCAATATTCAGGGCCAACAAAAAAGCCTGAATGGGACGATATGGGTCATTTGGCCTGGGTGTCTTATGGCATCACCTTTTTGGGTTTTGGCCTGCTGACACAAAGTGATGTCCTGTTGCTGAATTATTTTAAAGTGAGTCGTGCGGATGTTGGATTGTATCATTTGGTTACAGGGCTCACAGGGGCAATGGCTTTCCTTCTCGCAGGAGTGGCCCCTATGGCATTATCACTGTTTTCGGAGACCTACGCAAAAGAAGGAACTAAAAGTCTTGCAAACCTTTATTGTCAAATTGTTGGATTTGCTTCTTATTTGACTATTCCCGTATATGTTTTTTGTGTTCTAAACTCATCCCATGTGATCAATTTTATATATGGTTCTGCGTTTTCAGAAGGAGCTGGAGCGTTGGGAATTTATGCCACCTTCGCAGGAATTCAAACCGCTTTGGGAATAAATTTCACCGTATCCTCCTTATATGTCATTCGCCGGCAGGGTGTGGCCCTTCGTTCCACTGTTGAAGGGAGCATTTTGAATATTGGTTTGAACCTGGTGCTGATTCCAGCTTTCGGCATGATGGGAGCGATAATAGCGACAGGGGTGGTAATGGTTTATATGGTTTTGCGGCAGTTAAAAACCATCACTGCTGAAATGGAAATCGCCCCTGTTTTCCCGGTCATTGGGCAGTGTTTTTTGTATTGCCTGATAGCCTCTATACCTTGCCTGATATTATCCTGGCTGAATTTAGGGCATTTGATAACAAATCTGAGTTTATATTTAATAACACTCGTTGCATTGCTTATTTATGTGAAACCCTTTAACGATGAGCAACGGCGGCTTTTGATCAATGTTTATCCAAAGCTTGACCCTTGGTCAAAGCTATTTTTTCGTTCTTCAGGGAATTGACTCAAATGATGCAAGATGTCAAATCTCATTACCGAGTTTGCTGTGTTTGTGGATTTTCAGATGATCACCCGGTTTACACCGTTCGTGAAATGATGTTCGGGTTGAAGGAAGAATTCTGTTATTTTCATTGCGTAAAATGCCAATGTTTGCAGATAGCAGAAATTCCATCAGACATGTCTCCATATTACCAACAGGATTATTTAAGTCTTTCCCGGAGCCCTGAAAATTTGTATTTGAATCCTGTTGTGAGTTGGGCCAGAAGAAAAAGAGATAGTTATAGCGTTTTAAAGAAGGGGGTTTTGGGCAGGCTGATAAGGCTGGTTCACCCGGAGGATGGTGATATGTCCAGTATGTCGCGTTTGAACTTGACCCGAAAAAAAAGAATTGTTGATGTGGGATGTGGAACGGGTTTTCTACTTTATTTTCTCAAAGAAGCGGGCTTTGAAAATGTGTTGGGAGTGGAACCCCATATCGATACGGATATTGAGTATGCCAATGGTCTAACCATAAAAAAGACATGGGTACATGAACTGGATGAGGAACAGGACATAATTATGTTTCACCATTCTTTTGAACATTTACCGGACCCGATAGAAGCGCTTGAGGCGGTTCATCGGTTGCTGTCTCCCGGCGGAGAATGCATAATTAGAATTCCCCTGGTTTCGTCAGAAGCCTGGAAAAAATATGGGACCCATTGGGTGCAATTGGATGCGCCGCGACATTTCTTTTTATTTTCCATTGAAAGTTTAAAAGTGCTTGCCAGGAAAACAAAATTTAAAATAAAGGAGATTGTTTATGACTCCAATGATTTCCAATTCTGGGGAAGCCAACAATATTTAAAGGATATACCATTGATGGCAGAAAATTCTTATGGGAAAAATCCTGCTAAGTCTATTTTTACTAAGGCGGAGATTAAAAA
>JAPKCW010000006.1:0-23377 GCA_028822815.1 Nitrospinaceae bacterium
GGTCCATGCTGTCAGTCCCCGTTATTTCGAAAATGATCAAGGTGAAATGGAGGAATTTTCTTTTCGAGGTGATGATGAATTTGAGAAAACAAGAGATCATTTGAAAGGGTTTTTAGAATCCATTGGGATAATAAACAGCAGCCTTTTTTTTGTTAACCAGGTTCATGGCGACAAAATTTTCATATTGAATGATGCGGACCTCACTTTTAGTGAGACGATGAGAATTTCCGCCGATGCTTTGTTGACTCATATCCCTGGAAAGGCCATTGGAGTTTTTACTGCCGACTGTCTTCCAATTTTGATTTACGATCCGCGATTAAAAGTGATCGGGGCTATTCATGCCGGCCGGAAGGGGTCGGAACAAAGTATTCTTTTTAAAGTAGTTAGGGAGATGGGTCGTGTGTATGGATCTCGCCCTGAAGAGCTGGTGGCGGGTTTTGGGCCGGCGATCGGAGGATGTTGTTATGAGGTGGATGAGGACTGCGTTCAACCTTTAAAAAAAATGTTTCCTAATGAGAAGGGTTGGTTGCGGTCTGGTTTGTCTGGTAAATACTTTCTCGACTTGATTGCGGTGAATAAAATGGAAGGTGAAAAAGCCGGTCTTCTTTCGAAAAATATTTTTTCAATGGATCATTGTACTTTTTGTTCCGCCCGAAAAATGTATTCCTATCGACGCGAGGGAAAAACAGGAAGAATCCTTTCAACAATCATGTTGCGCCCATAACCAAAAAATTTTTATTATTGCAGGATTATGATCGATAAAATAAATAAAGAAAATTCATTGGGCAGAGAGACCTTGCCATTTCCAGTGGATTGGGTGAGAACCCAGCCACGTAAGGTGGAAGATATTTTGTCCGGCCTGTCAGTGGAAGAGCAGGTGCGGACTATTCTTGGGCTTGATCCATATCTCCAGCAGAATCTTCTCATGCTTTCCGAAAAAGCAGTTGAGGTGACTCGGTCACTTCCTGTGGAGGAGATTTATAATTTGATCAAGGAAGTGGGGAAAGAAGATTCCCTTCTGGTTTTATCCATGGCTTCTCCGGATCAACTCCAATACATTTTTGATTTGGAATGGTGGCAGGGTGACAAGTTCCAACCTAAACGGGCTTTGGATTGGATCGTTTTGCTGGATCAATGTCAAAATCCTGAAACTCTGGAATGGTTTTTGAGCGAGGATTTTGACCAAAAGGTAGTGTTGCTTCAGGCCTTTTTTAAAGTCTATAAGAAGGATGAAATGACGGATTCCTATGAGGGGGTGGAGGGGCTGGAACATTTTAGCCCTGATGGAGTCTATGATATTTTTTTCAAGGTTGAAAACAGTAAAGAAATCAGAAAACTTTTGCTTTTACTTTATGAAAAGGATCAACGCCTTCTGCACGACCTGCTGGAAGCGGTGATCTGGTATCCGGTTACCCTTACGGTAGAGAGAGCTTATCAATGGAGAATGAACCGCACCAGCGAAAGAGGTATCCCTGAATTTCAGGAGGCGATGGGTATTTACAGTCGTCTGGATCCGGAAACTTTAAAATTAAAACTGCCTTCACTGCAAGAATTTCCCGTAAGCCGCTTCAGGCTTTCCCCACGATATCCTCTAGCCCATTTAGATGAGACTCTTTTTTTCACCCAATGTCTCGCTATTCTGGAAAACGAAAACCGCCTTGAAACCCTACGCTGGGAGCTGGTGTGCCTGGCCAACAAGGTCATTGTTGCCGATGGACTTGATTTGTCATCCATGGATATCCGTCATCGGGTTCTGCGAAAAACACTGGGTTATATAAACATTGGTTTGGAACTGGGGGCAGAAGGGGACCCTGAAAAGGGAGCCGCCTTGCTGGATAAGGTTTGGATACAGTCATTTTTTCAGGTGGGTTACCAACAATTGAGACAGGTTCGATCTGCGGCAAGAACCTTCATCAATGAAAATGGTACATATATTGAGTATTTTATTTCATCGGGAGACAAGGAAAGGCTGGGGGCTTTGGTTTTTCGGTTTCCGCAAGTTGCTGAAATACTCGGGGATTCCTTCAATTGGCGGGATCCGGAATGTATTAAAGATATCCAGGCTATCAATGACTTTATAAACCGGTGGAAATTTTACAGCCGTTTCGTAAGGCAAGGGTTGGGACTGAGCGAGTCAACACTTTCGTCTTCGCTGGGAGAATTTGATTACCCGGAGAGCCTGGATGCCATGAACCTTTTAACTTTGGTGACCACAGCGCTGGCGCATTATGTTTTATTCAGTCGGATATCCTGTGATCCGCTTCCCGGTGTAGCGGCACAGAATTTTCTGGAAATGATTTTTTTGCCTGGCATTTTCCGGGATGAGGCAAAGGTGTGCAATGAAGACCTCATCGCCTCCTTCGAGCAGGAATTGTTAAAAGCTCCCATGGCCTGGACGGACCCGGATAAGACGTGTTTGCAGGAATTGCTCCGCGAATGCACTAAAAACCTTGAAGCCCAGTTTGGCAGTCTGGACCTGACCCGCCCCGTAGACTGGAAATTTACCCAAGGACTCTGCATCTCCTCCTCCTAGCTGCTAGCCGAAGGGGCAACTGGCCGTAGCTCAATCTGGCGAGAAAAGAGTTGTCTCGGCTGAAAGAGTCCTTATTCAGGGGTTACAGACAAGAACTCTTAAAGCCGAGATGGCCTTTTTCTAACCCATAAAAGCTATTGTACCCCTGCGGGGCATGAAGGCTGATGAAAAATATAACGCACACTGACCCTACGCCGAGTAGGGATTTTTATTTTAAAATGGGGCGAAAAAGTGTAGACTTCGCACTTCACATGAATGCCGAGCCAGAACACTTTAATCATGTAGAGGTGAATGATGACCGATCCCAAAAAATCTGAAACCCCGAAAGAAGAACCCGCACTTTGGGAGTCCTACGGCTCTTTTCCGGTCTGGCTATTGAAGCTGATTAGTGCGCTGACCCCAGATTTTCTCATATCGAAATCTCCGGCTTCCAAAAGAAAACTTCCCCAGTAAACTTAATATTTTTCTATTTTGATGAAACCCATTCAACGGGCATTGATAAGCGTATCGGATAAAACCGGTATATTGGATTTTGCTCTCAAACTACAGAAATACGGTGTCGAGATACTTTCCACCGGTGGGACGGCCGATTTGTTGCGCAAGGGAGGAGTCCCCGTGATTCAGGTATCCGACTATACCGGTTTCCCTGAAATGATGGACGGGAGGATCAAGACGCTTCACCCGCGAGTCCACGGCGGGATTCTGGCCCGCAGGGATGTGCCAGAGCATATCAAGGCGATGGAAGATCATGGAATCCGGCCTATCGACCTGGTGGTGATCAACTTGTATCCGTTTGAGCAGACGATAGCGCGAAAGGATTGTTCTTTGGAAGATGCTATCGAGAATATTGATATTGGTGGCCCTGCAATGGTCCGGTCAGCGGCAAAAAATTCCAAGGATGTGGTGGTGATTGTGAACCCGGCTGACTACAGCGAGGTTTTGAATGAAATGAAGTCTGGGGAAGGGGCCGTGACACTGGATACACGCAGGCGGTTGTGTCGGGATGCGTTCGCACATACGGCGCGTTATGATTCTTTGATAGCGACCTATTTGACCGAAAAATGGGATGATGGTTTTCCTCCTATATTAAACCAGCCGTTTGATAAAGTGCAGGAGCTCCGCTATGGCGAAAACCCTCACCAGTCCGCTGCGTTGTATAAAGAAAGTTCTCCCTTGCCATCCGAGATTATTTCCGCCAAACAACTTCAAGGCAAGGAGTTGTCTTTTAATAATTTTATTGATTTAAATGCTGCCTGGGAGTTGGTCAAGGAGTTTGATAAGGGTGCGGCAGTGATTATCAAGCATACCAATCCATGCGGGGTGGCGATAGGCGAGGATCAATTAAAAACTTTTGTCGGGGCCCGTGAGGTGGACCCGGCATCAGCGTTTGGAGGAATTCTTGGGTTCAATCGACGGGTTACTGCCCAGACGGCGGCGGAGATCGTTAAAAACTTTGTTGAAGCCGTTGTGGCACCCGGATTTGACCCGGAAGCTTTGAAATTGTTCGCCACGAAAAAAAATGTTCGCCTTATGAAGATGCCGGAAATGGAATCTCCTGCAGATGCTGGGAAATTTGACTTGAAACGAATAGGTGGCGGCATATTGGTCCAAAGTCGGGATATGTTGACTTATGTTGAGGATCAACTCAAGGAAGTTAGCACAAGAAAACCCGATGACCGGGAAATGGAGGATATGAAATTTGCCTGGATTGTAGCCAAGCATGTTAAATCCAATGCCATTGTTTATGCCAAAGACCAGGAAATTCTTGGTATCGGCGCGGGTCAAATGAGCCGGGTCGATTCTGCCCGCGTTGCGGTTGAGAAGGCACGCAAACCTTTACAGGGAGCGGTAATGGCTTCGGACGCGTTTTTCCCCTTCCGGGACTCGGTTGACGAAGCCGCGAAAAATGGAATCACGGCCATCATTTCCCCTGGCGGTTCCATTCGCGATGAGGAAGTTCTGCACGCGGCTAACGAGCACAAAATAGCGATGGTGTTTACCGGCACCCGCCATTTCAAACATTAGCCCACTCCCACCACTGCGGGGGTATTCCGACCACGCCTGACAGGGCGCTGAAAAACCCCCATTATTGCGTTTCCCGGTAGTTGCTCTCCTGCAGAGTTTAATCTTTGTTATAGTCTAGGGGTAAACAGTTTTTACCAAAAGCCGATAAGTTATGAAGGCAATTTGTCAAAATGATTTTTAGAGATTCCTTGAACTAATTCATAAAAAAAACTATGAAAAAGCTCATTCAATTGATGATTTTAGGGGGGCTGGTTTTTGGCGGATGGCAGGCTAACCTTCGCTGGGAAGAGTTCAAACCCGTGTTGGCGGAGTTAGAGGAAAAGCATCCGGGAAAATACGCAAAAATGGTTGAAGAGGCCAAGTCTTTTCACATTAAAGAAACCCAGCGGCTTTACCATGAAATTGAATCCATGACCCGGGAGGAAGTGATCACCCTGCGTTATGAAAAATGGCAAAAAAAACGAAAAGAGGACAAAGAGTTCAACGAAAAATATTACGATGACGAATTGCTGAACCGAATCGAGGTTCAAAAAGCTCTCCTTAAAGATTACCAATCCCGCATGGATGAAATACGCGAGCTGAACGATCACCAACCTGTGAAAGTCCGGTTTGAGCAATGGAAAAAAACCAAACCTTGGAAGCAAAGGCTCATCCTCCGCGAAAAATGCGTGAAGTATGTAAAAATGGAAATAAAAGACAGGGAGGCTTTCCGCCGGGGTCTGGAGATTTCTAAAGTTTCAACCCTCATGGCCCGGCTTTCCAATAAACCACTTCCCGTGGAATTGCTTTGCAATGACCTGGTTCCGGTGGCGCAGTCTGACCAGAAGATGGCGATCCTGCGTTTGAAAGAAACCTTGACCTTTGACTACTATATTCGGTTATTGGAAGAGGTGGGCATTCCCCAGAAAGAAATCTTTTCCTTCAATGACGAATTGAAAGGGAAAATAAGGAATTTCAACGACTCCTGAATTCAACCACTAGGCGTGGGGCCAATGTGCTATAGCTTTCCGTTGCTGGCACTAGGTTACTCGGCCTAAATAAGCCATTGCTAGCCGCAGGGGTAAACTGGCAAGAGCTTGGTTGTGCCGAGATAAGCTTCTGCTCGCCAAATAAAGCAGCGTCACGCTGGCGCCTAGTAGTTAGGACGTTTTTTGGGGTTGTTCTTTTTCCAAGGGGTGGGTTTGTTTTGAGTTTTCCGTCAATTGAGCGATGGCCGTTGCCAACTGTTTGATTTCGGTATTGGACTTGATTTCGGGTAGCTCGGTAGTTCCATGCTCCTCCGCAAACCGTACCAGTTTTCTCAGCGGTTTTATAATCATGCTGACGGTATAGAATCCGCCAATAATACAGACAAGAGTTCCGACCAGGGCCATTCCGAGCATTTCATTTTTCAATTGCACGGCACTGCGAATGATCCGGTCTTTTAACAGTTCTATTTGATCGGGTGTTAAAGTCTGGGTATCCATGGTTCCCACAATTCTCTCAACCTGTCCCAGTTGGACGTAGAGAAAAAACGCGGCATAGCCCAGGCAGGAAATGACAACGATGTAGCCGGTCATCAACAGATTGATGATGCTCTTCTTTTCTCCCGGAAGTTCGTCTCGAAAAATGGAATTTCGCTTCATGATTTACCGGGCCTCTTGAATACTGAGAAAAACCGTTTTCCCAATACGGGGTAGAGGGACGCTTTCTTGTACCGGCTCCAGGTTTTTTTTAACCTGTTATAACGCTCGCCCGTTGAGGGATGTGTGTTCATAAATATGGAGTTTCCCCCTTCTCTGCTTTTCCCCAGTTTGCGAATAAAGTTCTGTAGTCCGCCTGGATAATAGCCCATACGATAGGCGAATTCTCGCCCATACCGGTCTGCCTCAAACTCCAGGTTTTTATCCAGGCCCTTGGTAAAAAGGACGTTGGACCCTTCATCGATCAACTTGTCAAACAAGCCGGGGTTTTTATCCATCACCGTGAGTGTCAGGGCACTGATCCCTTGCAAACTCCGACTTCGCCCTAAAGTTTGCAGAGCATGCTTTTGGCTGATATGGGCGACTTCATGAGCCAACACACCGGCTAACTGTGCCTCGTTTTCGATCATTCTTAACAATCCAATACTGACAAAGACGTAACCCCCGGGGGTCGCGAAAGCGTTGGGGGACGCGGTGTTTAAAATCGCAAAATGGTAATCGATATCAGGGCGGGTGGAAACATCGGCAACAGCTTGTCCCACCAGATTGATATAACGGAGCAACTTGGGATCGTCGTAAGCGCCTCCAAACCGACTGAACACTTCCACAGCCAGCCTTCCACCTATGGCTTTTTCCTCCTTATAGGCAATGGGTTGAAGGGCCTGAAGGGTGTTCACGCTTTGTTTGAGAATCTTGGAGGTTTTTTTATCAAATATTCCCAGTGATTGGCCTAAACCGATCAAGCCATCGTTGCCGGTGTTTTGTTGCGCTTCCGGCGGAGGAGCCTTCGGTTCTTCTATCGTGATATCCAATTCCTCCTGTCGTGGTTTGGGTTGAGGTTGAGTGGATTTTTCCACATCCTTCAGGAACCGGTCCAGGTTGAAAGAATAGGAGGGGACTACCCATAGCAAAAGCCCCAAGACCCACAGGCAGAAAAAAGAAACTCCAAATATTTTTAAATTATTTTTGTGCATGATGGATTTTTATTGGGAATACTCACCCAGTTTTCCTTCTTCAAGAAACCGGTCCAGTGCTTCGGGCCGAACTTTATAATCTTCCATATCTTTGACCGCCTGAATGCTTTCAGAGGTGGCCCCTTTTTTCCGGGCATGTTGCTCTGAAATAGGGCTCAAACCCCTTAGGCTGGAGCCGGACGCGGATTCCCGCGCGGCTATTCTCTGGTTCCCCCCCCCAGAGTCCCCAGCACATCTCCTTCTCCCTGTTTTTGGGCCGGGGCTTTTTTGGAAAGCTTGAAGCGAAAAATCCAGCCGGTTTTCCCGCCTGCGGAAACCTGAAAAAATTTCCGGGATTTTTTCTTCACCTTTACCGGAGTTCCTTGCTTGAGCCGGACCAATACTTTCGATCGTGCCGAAGCTTCGGCTTGTAGTTTGGTGGACGATTTTTTAACATACCAGGTCTCGGCTGTTGCCAAATGGGGAAGTAAAAGCATCAACATTCCTGGCAGAATCATTGAAAACCGGATAAAAAGGGATTTAGGCATGGAATGATTTGTAACAAAGTTTATAGAGTGTTTCAAGCATCTCTAGAAATTGCTTTTAGCCATGAGCGTCCCTTATGAATTTTGGGCACGAATAGTAGCCCAAAAGGCATGCGAGTTGCTGTAGAGAAAATGTCCGAATAAATAAAGATATCCTTAAGCTTCTCCCAAACCGGGCCAAACGTCAACCCCAATTTCCGCTAGGCGTCAGCGAGTCGCCGGCGGCAACTTGGAAAAAGCTTTTTTGAACCGAGACAATTAATTTTTAGCCGAAGAGAGTTTTTGCTAGTTACCCCCGAAGGTTCTCCGGGCGCCTAGTGGAAGGCTTTTTTTAATCGGGACCAGTTGAAGGCCGAGCCGGGATCGTATTTACACTCGACTCCATTTTCGCCTTTTTGCACATGGGCGTGGCCCAGTATGCCGGAAAATTTAGAGTAGTTTTTTAATCTGTCGAGAGGGTGTTGGCCGGATTTTTTGTCAAAGGGCACTTGCAGTTTAATCCCAGGCAGAAGGCAGTTGATTCCAATGCAGAGTTTGATCAAGGCTCGATACTGTTCCTCGGTAAAATCCCACATGCGCACCACTCGGCCATTTATTTTTTTGCTGAAGTACCCTCTTTCACCGTAGACGCGTGATGGGGTGGTTTGGAAGTCGGCTGTTTGGAGTTTTTTTCGGTAGGCATTGGGCAATTCCAACACCCATTTCCCTCTTTTCTTTTGGTATTTATCCCGGTTGGTAGGGAGCCATTCGGATTCGCGAGCCAAAGCCTCCCATGCAAGGTTTGCTATTTCGACATGAACAGCCCTTTCGTTCCCTTGCCGGTCATCTGCAGGCGCGGTATTGGTTTTCCAGTACAAGTCACAAGTTTGGTAAAGGGTGCCATCGAGATCCAGATAAAAATGGCATCCCTTGAAGGTGCTTTCCGCCATCAACTGGTGGCAGTGGTAGGAATTGTAGCAACCGTCATAATGGAGCACAAACTGGTGAACGCACTGAATCAATTCTTTGAATGCTGATTCGGGTTTCAGGATCTTATAGGCCGAATCTTTTCTGGATGGCGCGTCATTGAGCTTGGGGTCGTGATGGGAACAGTTAGACCGGCCTCTCTTATTAGGGCAAACAAACCCTTCGTTTTCGTTCCATAAAACTACACGGGTTCCAATGTCTATTTTTTGGCTGCAGGAAACGATATTTTGATTCATAACTTGAGCGGAGAACCGGTATTTAGCAAAGGTTCGTTAAGCCGAGATAACTCTTTGCTTGCCAGATAAAGCCATTGTTAGTCGGCCCCATGTCTAGTGGAATTTATTTTCTGCCGTGCCTCCCCAATGAAGTTTTTTTCTCAGGGTTTGATAATAGTTTTTTCCAGAGGCCTGTATCAGTTTCACCGAGACACTGGCTTTTTCTGCTTTAAGGATGTCACCAGACTTCATCGCGTAACCCATCTTTCCGTCGAGCGTTATTCCGACATCTTCGTCTTCATGGCGCTTGGTCAGTTGTACTTCGATCTTGGAGGTATCGGGAATGACAATGGATCGGTTTGTCAGGGTAAAGGGACAGATCGGACTCAACACCAAAGCATGCATACTGGGATGAATGATGGGTCCTCCCGCTGAGAGGGAATAAGCAGTGGAACCTGTGGGTGTGGCGATTATTAATCCGTCGGCCCGGTATGATGTCATGGGCTGGTTGTTAACCTGTACTGTGAGATTTACGATTCTCGCCAGGGCACTCTTGTTGATCACAATATCGTTCAATACATTAAAATCATGCAATTTAGTTTCATCGCGCCAGAGGGAGGCATTCAGCAACATGCGGTGTTCAATTTTGCACTTACCGGTCAAAGCATTTTGCAGGGTTGGATAAAGGTCCTCCTGGGTGGTTTCGGTCAAAAAACCCAGGCTTCCGAGATTGACTCCCAAAATAGGGACACCGTGCGCGTGGGCGATGTGAGCCACATTTAACAAAGTTCCGTCTCCTCCAAGCACAATGAGTAGGTCGGAATGGGAGGGGATTTCTTCCTGGGGGCAGAGTGTAGTTTCACCGATCAGCTCAGCTGCGTTCTGATCCATATAAAGGTTACAATCCCGCGCCCGCAACCATTGGGCCAGATCGCTGACCACTTTCGGGTCGATGGAGGGATGTTGTTTACAAAATAACCCTATGTTTTTCACTGACTCCTCGGCACTAGAATTATGCAGCCACTCGGCGCCAGCATGACGCTGGACCCAGCGGGCAATAGCTTTTTCCCTTCTACCCCTTCGGGGTATGAAGGCCAGGGTTGGGAAATTGGAGTAGGCAGGGGTATTCCGGCATCCACTCGGCGTGGGGCCAACGAGCAATGGCTCGTAGGGGCAAGAGAACATTCGCTCGCCAAATAATAACATTGCTCATGCCAGCGGAGGCTCTCCGCATTCGCGGTATCAAAGTCTGCCGAAGTCCTCCGGCTTAATTTTATCCAGCCAGTCCTTCCACTGCTTGTCATCATCTGTTTTGACTTTTCCCGGATCGGGGAGGTCCAGGCTTTTAGCGGCTTCAATCACTTTTTCTTCAACATAAATGGGAGCCTTGGTTCTCAGCGCCAGTGCTATGGCATCAGAGGGACGTGAGTCTATAGAAAGAGTAAGGTCGCCACATACCAGGGAAATGATGGCATAAAAAGTATTGTCTTTTAATTCATTGACAAGGATATGGTTGACTTTCGCCTTCATATTTTGAATCAGGTTTTTGAGTAAATCATGTGTCATGGGGCGTGGTGTGGAGATTTTTTCTATTTCCAGAGCGATTGCATTAGCTTCAAAATAACCCACCCATATGGGAAGAGCCTTGGAACCAGTTGAATCTTTCAAAATTATGATAGGCATGTTGGTAAGCGGATCCAACGTAAGGCCCTCAACTTTCATTTCAACCATATCCTTTACCTCAAAAGTGGGTCACAAAATAATAAATGGCTTTACGTGCGAAACCTGAAATACGATGCTATCTAAAAAATATAAATAAACCTGCGGGGTTTGTCAATCACCGTATTGGGTGCAGGAAATGTCCCATTGTTTCCTGCGTTTGAGAGAGGATCTACATCTTTTTTTGCTGGATTTTATGCTCTTTAAGAAAATTTTGTAGAGCACGACGAACTTCATCGGGAATCTCGATTTGATTCAAGGTTTCCCGACAAAGAGTGGTTGTCGACTTATAAGTGTTTAAAAAAGCGATGCAAGGGGGGCAATCCTGGAAATGTTCTTCCAGCGAATTTTTGGTTTCCTGGTCCAGAGCCCCTTCAAAATAATCGTGCAGCAGGTCAATGCACTCTTTACAGCAGATCATTTTCCCCCCTTTTGGGAATTGTACTCCTCAAAATAACCAGAAAGTTTTTTTCTCAAAAACAACCGCGCCCGGTGTAGTCTCGATTTTACCGCCGGAACGGTCAGGTCTAGTATCTCGCTCACCTTTTCGGTTGAGAGCCCCTCTACATCCCGCAATAAGAAAACCACTTTTTCTTTTTCCGGCAGAAGATCAACGGCTTTTTTGATGACCTCCCGCGTTTCATTGGTAAACAATAAGGACTCGGTACTTCCCGACCAGTCCTGAATTTTTTCCTGCTGGAACCCGGCCCCGTTGAAGGAGGGCAGTAATTCGTCAATGGAAATGTTAGGTTCCTTTTTCTTGCTCCTCAGCTTCATATAGCTGGCGTTCAAGGTAATGCGATAAACCCAGCTTGAAAACGCCGATTTGCCCTGAAACGTATTGATCTTCCTGAACAGCGTCAGGAGAACCTCTTGGGTCACGTCCTGAGCATCCATTTGGTTGCGCATCAGGTTGAAACTGAGAGCATATATTTTCTTTTGATACAGCTCAGCTATTCGGTCATAGGCCTCAAGGTTACCGGCTTGAAGATCCCTGACTAGAGCTTCTTCTATTTCTTTATCTTCTTTTTGCTGGGTAAAGGACATAAAAGAGCAAATCCAGTTTTATTTTCTTTGTGAAAAAGCCTGGGTTTCTTTTACAGGAACCTGCCGGGATTCGCAATTCCCCCTTTTTATCCAGTTACTTTTAGGATGCTTTTAATTTCAAAGCGATTCGTCAAATAAAGCCGAATACTTGTAAAAAAACCCATCCTTAAGCTAGAGGGGAGGGAACGGGGGCGGATAAGGTGACTTACTTGTCTTTCGATTCAGTGGTTGAGGCTACAGGGTTCTCTGCGGTTTGGGGTTCCTCGCTATCTTCTTCGGTCACCTCTTTTTCCGCTTCTGTGGTATCACTTGCCGCATCCGTAGTTTCACTAAGTTGTTCTGTTTCCTCTTCGGCTTCCTTCATAGACTTTTTGAAGTTCCGAATGCTGTTGCCAAAAGCACTGCCAATTTCTGGAAGCTTTCCGGCCCCGAAGATGATCATGATAATGACCAAAATGATCATTAATTCTGGAAAACCTATTCCCATCATAGCGAAAATCCCTTTATTTATTTGATAATACGCCGATTATAACACAAACATAAATCAAGACAAATGCAAATAATTGCCTGGAATTCATACATTTTTATGCTACAATTCTTCGTTTGCTGGGTAAGATAATAGAAGTTAATCTTTAGGAAACAATAAGATATGAAAATTGTGCTGCGTGCCCTGCCTTGGTTTGCGGTTTTTTTAATGTTTAGTGTGGCAACTGCGGGAGCTGAGACCCTTTCAGAAAGATTCAAGAAAGGAAATTCCGATTTTGGAGGCCAACTGGGCTGGGGTTGGACGGCAGATATCCCTCCAGGGCCAAACCGTACGGACCTGGGGTTTTTGTTCTTTTTCCCCAACTGGCAGCACAATTTGACAGGGCTGATTGGCAAGTCCTCCTGGTACCAAGGTGCCTGGTTCTACCACATGGAAGCCGGGGTAGCCCTTTCCGATCGAAACGAGAAATTCCTGGTTGGATGGTCGCCAGTGATGGCCCAGTATAAATTCTTGAGTTCTAAAAGAAGATGGGCACCGACCGTTCTGTTGGGTGCGGGGTTTTCGATGACTAACTGGAAAGATGAAGCGACACGGGAACTGGGCAGTGAGTTCCAGTTCTTGCTTCATATGGGGGCCGGGTTGGAATATTTCAAGAAGAAAGGCGCTTACTCCATTAATTACCGGTTGTTTCATGTTTCCAACGCCGGAATCCAGTTCCCAAATATCGGACTCAACGCCCACATGATCACTATGGGTATGCGCTTCTAGCCACTAGGCGTGGTGACAGTGTGCAATAACTTTTGCTGGCAGACGTGATATTTAGCCGTAACCTTCGTGAGCCTGTTATATCCCTTCCATAAATTTCATGCCCCGAAGGGGTAGAAGGGGTAGAAAACGATGGCACATTTCCCCCGGCGGTTCGCCGGTATTCTCAACCGCTTCTTTTTTGTTATTGAGCGTTTTGCCTATCGCCGTTCCCTGCTCGTCATTTCTGTATCCCTCGTTTTAGCTATCCTCTCTTTGTGGGTGACCGCGCAAAAACTTACTTTTAAAACCGGGCGAGGCGATCTGGTAGCCAAGGGTCTGCCTTATGTCGAACAATATAAAAATTACCGCGAGCAGTTTGAAGACCTGGAAGGTATGGTCGTGGTGGTGGAAGGAAAAAACCCTGCGGACATGGCAGGCTTTGCCGAAGCGCTGGCAATAAAACTGCAAGCCCAGTCGCATCTGTTTTCCCAGGTTGTTTATAAAATAGATACCCACTACTTCCGCTCGCGGTTCCTGCTTTATCTCAATCAGGATGAATTGCAATCATTGACCCGGAAACTGGTGGACCATCAGGGTTTTCTGGAATCGGTGAACGGTGCACCAGGATTGCACACGCTTTTATCCAGCATCAATGCTGAAATCAGTTCCGGTATGGTTGATTCTCTGCTGACCGATTTTTTGGGCGGGGATGATGAGGAAGAAACCGCAGATGCCGGAGGCCTCAGTCTGCTGATTCGACTACTGGAAGAAATGACCCAGCACCTGATGGGTGAAACCGGTTATCGTTCACCCTGGCAGGCATTATTTACAGGCAGTGGCGATTCCCTGCGCGAAAAGGGGTACATGGTCTCTGAAAACGATGACCTGCTTTTCATTCTGGTGGTTCCCAACGAAGACGAAACCAGTTTTACCGGTTACAAGGACGCGGTAGCTCTGGCCCGCCAATATATAGCCGAAACACAAAAAGACTTCCCCGATATTACGGTGGGGCTCACCGGTGAAGAGGTGATATCCAGCGATGAAATGGTGACCACCCAGGCCGATGTCGAAACCGCCTCCAAAATTGCTTTAACAGGGGTAGCCCTGCTGTTCATCATTGCTTACCGGGGAGTTGTCAAACCCCTTCTGGCTGTGTTCTGCCTTCTGCTTGCGTTGTGCTGGACTATAGGTTTCACCACCTTGACCATTGGCCACCTGAATATTCTTTCCATAGTTTTTACCACCATCTTGATCGGATTGGGTATCGATTTTGGCATCCATATTCTCGAACGCTACAAAGAAGAACGGTTAAAGGGCAACGAAATCCTCGAGGCCTTGCAAAAAACCGTGCAGGGAACAGGAAGGGGAAACTTCTCCGGCGCCATCACCACTGCCATGGCATTTGGTGCCATGGTGCTGACTGACTTCATCGGTATTGTGGAACTGGGTTGGATCGCTGGATGGGGTATCCTTTTCTGCATGGTTGCCATGCTCCTGGTTCTTCCCGCTCTGATCACGCTGGAAGAAAAATGGCGAAAGCCGCATTACGCGCAGGAAAAAACCGCGACACCCAAACAAAAACAATGGGTCGATAAGTTGTTCGATCATTATTACCTCATCATCGGACTGTGTACCGTTCTGGTTCTCATCGCTTCCGTGTCATTGAAAGACCTGCGTTTTGACTACAACCTGCTCAACCTGCAGGCCAAGGGTACCGAGGCAGTTCAATATGAAATGAAAATTCTTGAAAGTGCCGGGCGTTCCGCCTGGTCCGCCGCTATGCTGGCCGATTCCCTGGAAGAGGTGCAACAAAAAGAACTTCAGCTTAAGGCCTTACCCACCGTGGCCCGGTTTGAGAGCATCTCGGTGGTGATCCCGGAACATCAGGAGGAAAACTTACTCACTATCCGAAAAGACCTCGCGCCCCTTTTAAAAGAGCTGGAAGTGGAACCAGAAGATGTTGCCTTTTCCTTAAAAGCGTTAAACAAAACCCTGAAACGCATCCAGTTCAAACTGCAAGGCCGGGAGGAGGGCGGGGACTCGCTCGACCCTGTGCGGGTAGCAGGAAACCGTCTCAGAAATTTTCTCGAGAAAAGTCAGAAGATAGAACAGGGTCTGGCAGAAAGCAGACTTGAAAATTTTTCCACATTGCTTTTCACCGATTACCGGGACCTTATGGATGAACTCAAAGCTAATGCCGAACCGCGATTGGTGCGACTGGAAGAAATTCCGCAAAAATTAAGAGAGCGTTACATCTCCAAAAAAGGCAAATACGTGATTCATATCTATCCCAGCGTGGATATATGGGATCTGGATGAACGCCGGAAATATTTAAACGACCTCAGGTCGGTGGACCCCAATGTCACCGGCACAGCAGTGCATATGTTTGAATCCACACGGCTGATGACAGAAGGTTATGTCAAGGGTGGACTCTATGCCATGACCGCGATCATTATTTATTTGTTTTTCTTGTTCCGCAACGCACGTACAGTTTTTTTCGTTCTGCTTCCGGTGCTGGCCGGGTCCATCTGGACGGTGGGTGTTATGGAACTGATCGGGTTGAAGCTGAATATGGCGAACCTTGTCATCCTGCCTCTCATTTTGGGAGTCGGAGTGGTCAATGGCATTCACATCACCCACCGTTACCGCGAGGAAGAAGATAAACACGCCAGCGTTCTGGGAAAAAGTACCGGGCAGGCGGTCGTGCTAAGTTCTTTCACAACCATGATTGGATTCGGCAGTTTGATGGTGGCCGATCATAGTGGTGTGTTCAGTCTCGGTTTGGTGCTGACCATTGGCGTGTTCAATTGCCTCATCGCTTCCATTACTTTTCTTCCTGCACTGCTAAAACTCAGCACCGCCAAAAACTGGCGCGTCTAGCCAGCCACTCGGCGTGGGGCCGGTACTGCAATGCCCGTAAAGCAGACCGAGCACTCAAGCGCAATACTTTAATAATTCTTCCTTAGCTTTCATGCCCCGGAGGGGTATAAGGGGGATAAAAAGGTTTTTTAGCAACTTCCCTTGATGTGTTAGAATCTCTTCATCTTGATAGACCCCTTTAGAATAAGGGGTTTATTTGGGTTAGCCTTGCAACTTTTAAGGGTTATTCAGCATCTTAGAAAGAACACAATATTAAATAGATTGGTCAGGATATGGCAATTCAGTTCACAAAAATGAGTGGCAGTGGCAACGATTTTATCATCATCGATAATCGGGTGCCGGTTATCGATGACGCGAAGAAAGTCGACTTTGTTAGACGCGTGTGCAATCGAAAAATGTCCATCGGTGCCGATGGAGTGATCTTTGTCGAGAACTCGGATTGTGCTGACATCAAATGGGATTTTTATAATGAAGACGGTTCCACCGCCGAGATGTGCGGCAATGGTGGCCGTTGTTTGGCCCGTTATGCAGTAGAAAAGAATATGGTGCCCGCCCATAAAATGACTTTGGAGACTTTAGCGGGACTCATTGGCGCGGAAGTGAATGGCGATAGCGTGAAGATCAAACTCACTCAGCCTGAAAATTTACAGCAGAATATCGCTCTCGCCCTGAATGGAACGGAATACCAGATAGACAGTCTCAATACCGGTGTGCCGCACGCGATCATTTATTCCGACAATATCGAAGACGTGAATGTGAAGGAGGCCGGTCACGGCATCCGTTTCCATGAGACATTCGCTCCGGCCGGGACCAATGTGAATTTTGTACAGAAGGTCGGTGATAAGGCACTTAAAATTCGCACCTACGAACGCGGAGTGGAAGACGAAACCCTGGCCTGCGGAACCGGAGTGGTTGCCTCGGCCCTGTTAGCTTCTTACAAAAACCTGGTCCAGCCTCCGGTTGCAGTGGAGACCCGGGGCGGGGACATTTTGAAAGTGGATTTTGCATCGCCCAACGGTGAGCAAGGACCCGTGACCGAAGTTTATCTGGAAGGACCCACCCGCATTGCTTTTGAAGGCACGTTGGGGGAATATTAACCGGTTTTTTTGTACAGAAATCAGGTTCCCATGTTTGAAGGATCGTTTGTTGCCATAGTGACTCCGTTTAAAAACGGAAAAGTAGATGCCTCGGCCCTGCGCGGGTTGATTGAGTTTCATATAGAAAATGGGACCAACGGAATTGTGCCCTGCGGCACTACCGGTGAGTCGGCTACCCTGGATCACGCCGAGCATGCAGAGGTGATCGGCATCACCGTTGAAACCTGTAAAGGCCGGATTCCCGTTCTGGCAGGTACGGGGTCCAACGCTACCCATGAGGCGGTGGAGTTAACCCAGCGCGCGCAGAAATTAGGGGCGGATGGGGCATTGTTGCTCACGCCCTATTACAACAAGCCGACTCAGGAAGGGTTGTACCAGCATTTTTCTACTGTGGCGAAAGAGACCGATTTGCCCATTATGCTTTATAACGTTCCCAGTCGCACTGCCGTTAATATGGAACCCGGCACTGTTGAGCGTTTGAGTGCCATCAAAAATATTATCGGCATTAAAGAGGCTTCCGGTTCTCTGGTGCAGGTCAGTGAAATCATTGAATCCTGCGGGCCGGATTTTTTGTTGATCTCTGGCGAGGATGCATTGACGTGGCCGATTCTTGCCATTGGCGGCAAAGGGGCGATCTCGGTGACTGCCAACCTGGTCCCCGATAAGTGTGCCAGTTTGTGCAAGGCCGCCAGGGAAGGGGATATAGAAACAGCAAAAGCTCTGCATTATGAATTGCTGAAGCTGAATGATATCATGTTCATCGAGACCAATCCCATTCCCGTTAAAGCTGCGCTGGCACTCATGGGCCGGATCGAAAACGAGTTTCGAGCACCTCTATGCGCACCTTCAGAGGAACACCTGTCGCAATTAACCACGGTGCTCAAGGACTACTCTTTGTTGTAATTACGCGCAAGGGCTCATTAAGCCGAGATAACTTTTTGCTAGCAGTAAAAAGCTATTGCACATTGGCCCCATGCCTAGTGGGAAGGAGAAAAAGTTTTGACCAAGATTCTTGTAATAGGTATTGCCGGGCGTATGGGCAAAACCATCGCCGGATGCATTGAAGATACTGAGGGTGTAGAGCTGGGCGGAGGTACTGAGCGTGCTGGCAGTGAGGCTATCGGTAAGGATATTGGTGAAGTGGCAGGGATCGGGAACAAGGGTGTCGCGGTGATGGATGACCCGGCAAAAGCTTTTGAAACCTGTGATGTGGCAATTGATTTCACCACTCCGGCTTCCAGTATTTTCACCCTCAATGCTGCTGTGGATAAAGGGAGATCTGTTGTGGTGGGCACGACTGGATTTTCCCCGGAGCAACGCAAAGAAATTGAGCAAATCGGCAAAAAAATTCCCTGTGTGGTGGCGCCCAATATGAGTATCGGTGTTAACGTATTGTTCAAGCTGGTCGCGGATGCGGCACGGGTACTGGGTGACGCGTATGATGTGGAAATTGTTGAGGCACATCATAAATTTAAAAAGGATGCGCCCAGTGGTACAGCCGTGCGTATTTCAGAAATTGTCGCCGAATCTTTAGGGAGAAATATCGATGAGGTCGGCGTTTATGGAAGAAAAGGAATAGCTCTTCGCACCCCGAAGGAAATTGGCATTCATACTTTGCGGGCGGGAGACATCATCGGCGAGCATCGGGTTTTGTTCGGCGGTATGGGAGAAAACTTCGAAGTATTTCACCGCGCACAGAGCCGGGAAACTTTTGCCAGAGGTTCTATTCGTGCCGTGCAATGGATTTTAGGCCAACCTAATAGTGTCTATGATATGCAGGACGTTTTGGGTTTGCGCTGAAAGAAGGAAGGTATGGACCCCTCGTTCTTAAAATTTGATCGCAGGAATTTCCTGAAAATATTTTCTCTGGCCACGCTGTCTGCGCTGGTGCCGAAAAAATCCACAGCGGCGGAAGATTTTCGTAACGACAAAAATATTCCCAAACAATACGTCCAGAACCGGGATACTCCCGGCTTTCATATTCGCAGTGCCAATCCGTTTCTCGGTGTGGATATGCAAAACTGGGGGCTGGCGATAGGGGGGATGGTTAAAAAATCCATCGGTCTCGCTTATGAGGACCTGTTCGGATTAAAAATGCATTCCCAGGTTTCACGGCTCAAATGCGTGGAATGCTGGTCCGCCAAAGCAAAATGGGAGGGCTTCCGCTTTGAGGAACTTGTGAAACAGGTTCAGCCTGACCCGTCTGCGAAGTTTGTTTATATCCAGTCTGCCGATTCCTATTACGAAAGTTTTACGCTGGAAGAGTTGCTCCGGCCTCGTGTCCTCTTTGTCCTGCGTATGAACGGTCAGTCATTGAGCCGGGATCACGGGTTTCCTCTCAGACTGATCATTCCATCCAAGTATGGATATAAAAGTATCAAATACATTACCAGTATCAAATTTCTCGATTCGCGCAAGCGCAATTACTGGGCGATTAGCGGGCCTTATTCGGTGGATGGGACCATCCAGCCCGGTGTTGACCATCCCCTGGACTTTAATAAGAAACCTCTTCCCATAAACGGTGGGGAAGTGTTCCATTTTTTCGACCACTGGGCAACGCCCGGTAGTAGTGGGTAATAACTATAATCGGCTAGAAAAGAGTTGTCTCGGCTTTACAATCCGTCATCGCGAGCGCGTGATATTTAACCTTAGCTCTCATGCCCCGAAGGGGTAACTAAAAGGAGCGCGACGATCCGGGTTTTCTGGGTTCACCCTTGAGGGCATGAAGGCTAATGAGGGAATATCACAACTTCGTCACCGTTGGCTCCTCGCTATGACGGGTTATGCACAGGTCGCCCGCATGATCCGTTTTATCCTAGTCCTACTTTTAATTTTTCTATCTTCCTGCGATTCCTATAGCGTAAAACAGATTCCGGTAGTGGTTCCCGCTGGACTCGTTGTTCCTGAAGAGATGGTCTATATCCCGGCGGGGGAATTCATCATGGGAAATGCAGAGGAGCCGGGAACACATGGAGGAAAACCTGTAACGTCCAGCGCTTATCTTATTGACCGTTATGAGGTAAGCCATGAAGGTTACAATAAGTTCCATCCCGAACATTCTTTCTCTCCGAAAAAGGCTCGTTGGCCGGTGGCGTTTGTGATGTTTGCCGAGGCGGAGGCGTTTTGCCAGGCTCAGGGCAAACGCCTGCCCACCGAAGTCGAATGGGAGAAAGCGGCGAGGGGCACGGATGGACGCAAGTGGCCCTGGAAAATTTACGTCTCGCACCCCAATAACGGATTTTCGGGTTTCATGCCGGAACCGGTCGACAAAAGGCCGGAATGGATCAGTCCCTATGGAATTTATGGCATGGGCCACAATGTCTGGGAGTGGGTGGCGGGTGACTACAAGTTGGAAGGGGCGGTGGATGAGAAAATTTTTAAGGTTGTTCGCGGTGGATTATTGCAGACACATCTCACTATTCAGTTTTCGCCAACCTGGTTCCGCAACTGGATGGACCCAGTAGCGAAGTTGAACTTCATGGGTTTTCGTTGCGCCAAAGATGTGTAAAGAGCTGCTTAAAAATCGCCCCTCAGGTGGTCGGCGATTTCCTGAGCGGCGGAATCAAAAAGGTCCTGCTCGGAGCCGCCGGTGATTCCTCCTGAAACCCAGGAGTTGACTTCCCACGCGCCGACCATATCTCCGCCGTCATAAAGTGCGGCTTTTACCCGAAGTGCGCCTTTTGCGGATTCGGATATGCCCATGGTCGCGATGCGGGCCATTCGACTGCCTTCATCAAATTGCATCACTTTAAATTTCAAGTGATAGCGGGCGTTTTTCCCGGCCAGAACATAACCTGTAAACTCGAGTTGTTCTTCAACGGCTCCCTGCAGCTTGGAGCCTGCGTCCATAAGGCGAAAATCTCTGGACGTCATATCCACGATCGAGATGGTATTTTCAGAATTGCTCCATCGCTTTTTGGTGACCGAATCCACTCCCGAACAGGCCGGGAGGGCTATCAACAACACCAACAAAATTTTGCATATCAGGTTCATGGTCGCTCCGAGTGAAATAGCCTTATTTCAACCCGCATTCTAGCAAATAACGATTCCCGTATTCAATGGCTTATCTGTCCACTCGGCGCCAGCGTGACGCTGGACTCAGTTTGCAACATCGTTGTCGGCTAGCAACGATGTTCTAGGCTCAATCCAGCCCTTGCTATCTGCCTCCGGCGGTTCGCCGGTTACATGAACCAGTGCAAAACGGCTTCTTCGAAGTCACTGAACCAGATCTGGACTTCGATGGGGATAAGGCTATTGATATAAGTCATATAACCCGTTGCCAGAACAATGCCCAGCGCGATCAGCAGGAATCCGCTGAACAGGTTGGTGGTATGCAGAAAAAAGGTTTTTCCTCCTACAGTGACATCCCACCCTTTTCCCCGAAGCAGGGTCCAGAACAAACCGTCTTTCGGCAGGTTGCCGCACAGTGTGGCGACTATGATGAGAGGGAGCCCCAGACCCACTGCATAGAAGAACAGCAGGTTCATTCCCTGCAAAACGGTTTTTTCCGAAGCCGCGAGCATAAGAATGCTGGAAAGGATAGGCCCGACACAGGGTGTCCAGCCTAACGCGAAGGTTGCGCCAAACAGGAAAAACCCTATATAAGTGGAAGCCGGCCTGCCTTTAAAAGTTGCACCTGAAAAACCTTTGCCGAATAGGGTCATGACACCGAATATTCCCACGATGACACCCCCGACTTGGGTGATCTGGAATATATAATCTCTAAGGATTTGGCCTAAAGCACTGGCGGAGGCGCCCATCACCACAAACACAGTTGCCAGCCCAAAAAAGAAAACCAGGGACATGCGCCCCATACGTGCCCGGTCGGATTGTGCGGTCACCGCAAAATAAGCTGGAAGAATGGGTAATGTGCAGGGGGATAAGAAACTGAACACGCCCGCAATGAATGCCAGCAGGGTCAGGGCCACGATTCCAGAATCCGGCAAGTTGGGTTTAGGCTGGAAAGGGTTCAGTGGGGCGGATTTTGAAACGGTAGATTCCGTAGCTGCGGAAGAAAGGGGGGGCTTGGTGATGGTGAGAGAAGAAACCGAACGAGCATTTCGGAAAGAAGAAGTCTTCGTTCTCATGAAGGTGGGCTGGGTTACGCTTGCACAGCGGAACCCCACATCTGGTGCCGGTTCATCGGCGCTGGAGTATTGCCGGTAACCGCTACGGGCAAACATCTTGATGGCTTGGCTGTACAAGGGAAAATGCCCGATATCACTGGCGGACTGGCCGCGCAGAATTTTTAATTCGGTCTGGTAATACTCGCTTTGATACATACTCCCTTTGTAAGGCTGGTAATCGTTGTCCACCCACTCCCACACATTGCCGATCAGGTCATGAACACCTTCCGTGCTGGCACTTTTTGGAAAAGACCCGACTGCCACGGGCTGGTTTTTACTGCCGGACCGGTCCGAAAGGTTTGCCCACCCTGACTGGAACTCGTTTCCCCAAGGATATTCATTGCCCTCTTTGCCTCTTGCGGCACGCTCCCACAGTTTTTCTGTAGGCAATTTCTTTTGCGCCCATTGACAGAAGTTAGCCGCATCATACCAGCTGACATGGGTGACCGGCTCGTTACCTTTGCCTTCCGGAAAATTCGAGCCCTGCCAGTTCGGGGGAGTTATGGCATCCAGAGCATCGACATATTTTTTATAGCGTTTGTAGGTAACCTCATAGCGGTCAATATAGAATTCCTTAAGGAAAATTTTCTGCTGCGGAGTCTCATCGGCATACCAGGGTTTCGGGATACCCATTGAAAGTGCCTCGGCGGACTCGTCCTTCTTATCGGTGCCGAATACAAAAGGGCCGGGGGGAATATAGACCATGTCCCCTTCAAGGGAATAATCGTGTTCTTGTTGGGACCATCCTTCATGCGGCCATAACAAAAGAAGGCCGAACAGTGACAGGACAAGGCTTCCTGCTAAACGGGAAAACAGGTTCATTGAATGAGTCGGGTTTTTTGCGGGCTGGGACAAGAAGTCTTTCATGGATAACGAACTCAGTTTCCCAGAAGATTTTCGAAGTACAGCAGGTTATCCGGGCTAGCCCAGTCTTCTGCCCCTCTCAGTTCACCGATGATATTTCCTTTAGGGTCAATCATAAAAGTGGTGGGGAGGCTGACCACCCCGAATTTGTTGCTGGCCTGCAATTGCTGGTCTAGAAGAATGGGGAAGGAAAGACCGTGGGCTTTGATAAAAGGTTCCACAATCTTTGCCCCGAACATATCGTTGGATATGGCAAGCAGGGAAAAATTTTTGGATTTAAAACGCTGATATAAAGTTTCCAGTGAGGGCATTTCCATTTTGCAGGGGCCGCACCAGGTAGCCCAGAAATTTACCAGAACATATTTCCCCCTGTGCTGGCTAAGGCTGACTTCCTCTCCACTAAGGGATTTGAGGGTGAAGTCCGGTGCCGGTACAGTTTTCTCGGATTGTGCCAGGGCGATGGGTGAAAAAAACAACGCGCATGCCAAACA
>JAPKCW010000007.1:0-23142 GCA_028822815.1 Nitrospinaceae bacterium
TTGAACAACAAGAATTGTTAGAAGAACTTTGGGTTCATCTTGGGACTGATGACGAGGGTGAAACACCCTATGGTGGAGATGTAAATAGATGATAAATAACTTATCTATATAAAGGGGTCTATCCCCACGGGGCACGAGAGCTAGTGAAGAATATCACGGCCGCAGACCCACGTTTTTGGCGGTCGCGTCAGCGTCACCGCCACATTCCCAGCGGGCGGTGCCCGCTAGCCGCGGACGGTGATTTTTTTTATATTTTTTGCGAGTTTTTGTAGTTTTACTGCGGTCTGGGCTTTTTCCAGTTTGCGGGAAATCTTTTTGGTGGTGGTGATGCGGGATCTTCGGGTGTTGTTAAACCTCCACTCCAAATCAAGCAGATATTTTTCCCGGTTGGACCGATTGGCTTTTCTGAACAGCGTGAGAAGTTTTTGTTCTTCTTTATTGTTGGTCACCAGATTATCGTTCAATAATCCTTTGAACATCAATCGTCCTTCTTCAATTCCCCCGCCGATCACTTCAGCATTTCGGATTATGGATTGAGATTTTTCCTGGTCCGGGGTGTCCAGGTCTTCGAGGAGGATTTTAGTGGTAAGAAGCCGGTCCAGCGATACTTTTCCTAGTTTGGCAAGCTTGACCATAACCGAAACCGGAGCGTCTCTTTCTCCTGCTTCATACCGGACATAAGTCCTGAAACCGATTTCCAAAACCTCTGAAAGGGCCATTTGGGTACAGTTGAGCTTTTTCCTGATGGTTCTTAAATTTCCAGAAAGAATTGTCATGATGTCGAACAGGTTGAAAATTTTGTTTGATTTGTCAAACTAGCGGAGGTTCTCCGCTCAGGCCAGCTCAACGCCATTTTTTCTTAAAAATTTAGTAGCCTCATCAATCCAGAAACGCTCTTTTTCGAGTTTGTAGTCCGGCAGATCTTTGGAAGAGCCGACAATGCTTTTCATATAATCGATGGCTTCCTGTTTTTTGCCTTTTTTGTCGAGAAGACGGGCGTAGTGGTAATAAGCCTTAAAAAAGTGGAAGGAGTTTATGACTTCGCCGTATGTTTCCAGGGCTTTTTCTTCATTGCCAGACAACCGGTAGCACTCTGCCAGCCCAAAAATTGCATTGCCATAATCGTATTTTTTTTCAATGGCGGTCAGTTCTTCCAGGGCAACGGCGGCTTCTTCAAACCTGCTTAATCCGTGAAAGCATTTGGCCAGGCCATAACGGGCCTCCATCATTTCCGGGTCGCGCTGGATGGCTTCCTCAAACTGGGGGATCGCCAGATCGAATTTATTCTGGTCTATATAAACCTGACCCAGTTTTTCATAATGATAGGCTTTGTGGAATTTCCCGATCAGGTCCTTGAGTTGCAAGGTTTCTTCCGTTTCAACTTTCTTGCGAATGGGAGTGGGGGCGAGACTTCCAGGAGTTTTACCTTCCGCACGGTTTTTCACTACAAAGAAATAGGCCAGTGCCCCTACGGGAAAAAGAATGATCATGATGATGATCCATATAAAATGCTCACGGCGTTGAATGCAATCCATACACATCCAGACCATGAAGCCAGCGGCGGCATATATAAAAAGATCAGTCAAGTTAACCTCGTGTTAATACACAGGGGATTTAATTTTGCACAGGAAAGCAAATTATCCTTCAACTCTCAACAATTTTATTTGTTTCATCAAGGAGGACGACCTTCTCTTCATGACTTTCCTGATTTGTATCAATCATACCATAAGCCACGACAATGATGCGATCATTAATCTGGGCCAGGCGGGCGGCCGCGCCATTGATTGAGAAGGTTCCGGACCCCCGTTCGGCAGTTATGGCATAGGTGATGAACCGGTTTCCGGTGTTAATGTTATAGATGTGAACCTGCTCAAGAGGCAGAATGCCAACTCTATCCATCAGGTCTTCATCAATGGCGATACTGCCCTCATAATCAATTTCTGTAGCCGTTACCCGGGCACGGTGAAGTTTGGATTTAAGCATTACTCTTTGCATCAGAACTCCTCAATAATGCAATTGTCAATAAGCCGTGACGGGCCGACCTTCACCGCGAGGGCGATCAGCGTCCTTCCACGTATTTGTTCTTTTTCTTCGAAACTCTCAGGATCACAAATGGAAATATAGTCGATTTCACATCCCTCTTTCCCTGACAGGCATTGCCGGATTAAATTGCTTATAGCTTTTGCCGATGTGGTCCCTCGTCGAATATTGTCTTGTGCTTCTTTAAGAGAACGCGATAAAGACAGCGCCGTTTGTCTCTCTTGAGGTGACAAATAGTGGTTCCTGGAACTCATGGCAAGGCCATCGGATTCCCTTACAAGAGGTACACGGATGATAGCAACATCAAGGTTTAAGTCTTCCACCAGGGCTTCGATAACAGCAAGCTGTTGCCAGTCTTTTTCACCAAAAAAAGCATTATGGGGGCGGACGATATTGAAAAGTTTTAACACCACTGTGGTGACTCCCTTAAAAAAACCAGCCCGATTTTTCCCGCATAAATGTTCGCTGATGTTTTGCACTTCTACACAGGTTTTGTAACCTGCCGGATACATCTCTTCTTTGGTGGGATGAAACAGAATGTCCACCCCGGCAGTCTCAAGTTTCTCAATGTCACTCTCCAACTGACGCGGGTAGGAATCCAGATCTTCATTGGGACCAAACTGGGTGGGATTAACAAAAATACTGACTACGGTTCGGTCACAGGACCCCAATGATCTTTTGATCAGCTTTAAATGGCCTTCATGGAGGCATCCCATGGTTGGTACGAACCCTATAGTCAGGTTCTGTTTCCGCAACGATGTAGAAATTTCTTTCATTTTGGCAATGGAGGACACCGTTTGTAGGGTTCCTGTTTCCCGCCGGGAGATATTCTCAGTCTTAATCATTGACTTGTTTGAGTACTCCCCGTTTAGCATGGTAGGTATGTTCCTGTCCCGGAAAGGTTTCGTCCCTGACTTCCTGAATGTATTCGGACACCGCGCTCTTCAGGCTATCGGCCAGTTGGGCATATTGTTTTACAAATTTAGGCACGAAGTCCTGATTCAGTCCCAGAAGGTCGTGAAGAACCAGAATCTGGCCGTCACATTTGAGGCCCGCCCCAATTCCAATGGTAGGTATCTTTAGTTCTGCCGTGATTTCTTCTGCCAGTTCACCAGGAATGCCCTCCATAACCAGGGCAAAGATGCCGGCGTTTTGCAGGTCGCGTGCGTCCTGTCTGATTTGCCGGGAGTCGAGATAGTTTTTCCCCTGCACTTTATAACCGCCGAACTGGTGGACCGATTGCGGGGTCAAACCAATATGACCCATGACGGGAATGCTTGCCTGAACAATTGCCTGAACCCTGTCTGCCATGTGGGCTCCCCCTTCCAGTTTGACAGCGGATGCCCCTCCTTCCTGGATCAGACGGCCGGCGTTGGTGACTGCTTGTTCCACCGAAACCTGATAGGACATGAAAGGCATATCGCCCACCACCAAAGCGCGTTGGGTACCCCGTTTTACAGCACGAGTATGGTCGATCATATTTTCCAGGGTAACTGAGAGGGTATTCTCATGACCGAGGGAAACCATTCCCAGAGAATCTCCAACCAGAATGATGTCTATGTCCGTTGCGTCTAAAAGTTTAGCAAAACTGTAATCATAGGCGGTCAAGGCGGTGATCTTTTTCCCTGAATTTTTTCGCCCTGAAATATCTGGGACTGTGACAGGCCTGTTTTCCATGATTTTTTTAAAGGTTAGGGCTGGGACTTAACAGAGGGGGAGGGGGAATCAAAAAAGAAACCACCGGCAAATGCCGTGAGAGAAGCGTAATATTCAAGAAAAATGTGTGCAATTTTAAGGCCGCCAGTGGGGTCCCCGAATTGCGTTTTTCCTGGTTATATGAAGCTTACTCCGTCCCGGTCCGTCAGGATCCAAGCGGGTTATAATATTCTCTACCTATTCTATGGTTGTTGATCTTGTTAATCAACTCTTCCAGATCACATTTTTTTTCAACAAAGTCGATCTCATTGGTATTTATGACCAAAAGCGGTGTGTTGGAATAATAAAAAAAGAAATTGTTGAAAGCCTTGTTTACCGAATCGAGATAATCGGGATCCATAAAAGCTTCATAATCCCGGCCCCGTTTGGAAACTCTCTCCAGTAGCACTTCTGTGCTGGCCTGCAAAAAAATGACTAAATCGGGTTTTGGGGCTTTGGGGTCGATCAAATTAAAAATTTGTTCGTACAGGCGGTATTCGTGATCTTCAAGGTTGAGTTGGGCGAATATTTTGTCCCGTTGAAACAGGTAGTCGATCACGACCACAGAGTTGAACAGTTCCCTCTGCGCCAACTGCAGATATTGGTTGAAACGGTTTAGTAAAAAAAAAATCTGGGTTTGAAAGGAGTAGGCGTCCCGATCCTCATAAAATTTGGCGATAAAGGGATTGGTATCGTTATCTTCCAGAATCACCTTGGCCCCATATTGTTTTCCAAGAAGGTTGACCAGTGATGTTTTGCCCGCGCCAATGGCGCCTTCAACAGCAATGAACCTGGGTTCGATGGTTTGATTTGCCATTTTACTCTAATCAACCCGCTTTTCGCTGATTGAAAATCTCCTTGATGGTGAGTTTCAGTTCCCTGAGATCGGCCGATTTGACGACAGTGGCGTCCGAGGCCCAGACTCTAAAATCCTGTTTGTAGCGACCATGAGCCGAACAGAGTATTATGGGAACATCGCTATCCTTGATTTTCCGCATGAGCTCAATGCCGTCCTCTGTGGGATTTTTGATATCCAGAATAATAAGGTCCTGCGTGTCCAGTTTTTGCAGGGCTTCGTCGCCAGTGGCGGCAAGCGAAACGTGGTAACCGGCAAGTTCTTCCTTATAAAGGGATCGGGTATTTTGGTCGTCATCAACAACGAGAATTGTTTTCATGTGTCTGCTGATTTATTGGGTTCAGTCCGAGAAACACTAGTTTTTATAATAATCGGGCCTCTTTTGCAACGGTAAATCCCACTAGTGGGTTTTATTCCCCATGGCTTGCCACGGCTTTTTAAATAACACTTTATTTAGGATACCCCGTCCGCTTGCGGCGGAGTTGCTCACTGGAGATAGACTCTAACTCCTTGTTGAACCGGTGTTTCAGGAGCGAAGGGATTTATGGTAAAGACGTGAATACTGTTTGGCGGAAACTTCCCAACTATTATCTTTAGCCATCCCATTTAGCATCAGCTTTTTCCAAGTTGCAGTTTGGTTAAAACAGGATAAGGCTTTCTGCAGAGATTTCAGGAAATATTTTGCTTTTGGAACTTTAAATTTAAACCCGGTTCCCTTTCCCGTTTTATCGCTGAATTCCTGGATGGAGTTTTTCAAGCCGCCGATATCTCGGACGATAGGAACCGTTCCATATTTCAAAGCATACATCTGGGTGAGTCCGCAAGGTTCATAGCTGGAAGGCATGAGGAGCATGTCACTGCCTGCAAGAATACGATGTCCCAGGGGTTCGTCGAACATCAATGCCGTCGCGATGCGGTCAGGCCGATCCTGGTTCCATTGCAGGAAAAAAGATTCGTATCGGGTTTCCCCCGTCCCCAGGATCAATAAGGCTATATCCTGTTCATCCAGCGCGTCCCGGGCTTGCATGAGCAAATCGATTCCCTTTTGCTCGGAAAGCCTGGTGATCATGCAGAGAATGGGTGTCCTTTTATTGAGCCGAAGTGAAAATATTTTTACCAGGTCTTCCCGGCATTGTTTTTTTTGTGATAGAGATTGCGGGCCATAGTTGGCCGGAATGAAGGGGTCGGTTTCCGGGTTCCATACGGTATAGTCGACACCGTTCAAAATTCCATGCAGTTGGTCGGAACGTTTTTGCAAAATCCCTTCCATGCCAAAACCCAGTTCCGTGGTTTGGATTTCCTGGCTATAGGCGGGGCTCACAGTGGTGAGCGTGTCGGCAAATATCAGTCCGCCTTTTAAAAAACTGATTTGACCGTAAAATTCAATGCCTTCTTCCCTGAATAAGGATTCATCCAGTCCAGTTGCTTTCAATTGGGAATGGGGGAAGTTGCCCTGGTAGCCGAGATTATGAATCGAGAAAAGCGTTTTTGTTTGAGCAAACCCGGGGTCTTTACGGTAAAGGGTTTTTAAATATACCGGAATCAGCCCGGTGTGCCAGTCGTTGCAATGGATGATGTCCGGTTTGAAATCAAGTTTTTTAGCGGCTTCCAGGACAGCTCGGCAAAAATAAGCAAACCGCTCCACGTTGTCGGGATAATCCGAGCCGGGTTCGCCATAAAGATGTTCGCGGTTATAGTAGCCGTCATGTTCAATCAGGTAAACCGGGACACCTTCGGCCAGCTCTGACTGGAACAGGGAACCGCTGAAGCCGGGGAGTTCCAAATCCAGCTCGAGAAGGCCTTTTCCCGCTTTGGTGGTGCAGGGGTATTTGGGCATGATGACCCGGATGTCGTGTCCGAGTTTTTTTAGGGCCGGGGGCAATGCCCCACTGACGTCTGCCAGTCCGCCGGTTTTGGCAAAAGGATGGACTTCGCTAGCGACAAAAAGAATTTTAAGTTTCCGGCTCATAATTTATGGCAGTACTCTATGTAATGAAAGGTGGAAAGTCAAACGTCCCCCTTCCTAAAAACATTGATTGCTTAAGGATTAATACTTATAATTGAGCTATCTTTCATAAAAAAATCATGCAGGAAACCATGAAGAACGCGAAAATTGTTTTGGGTGTCTCTGCCGGTATAGCTGCCTACAAGGCCGTGGAGTTATTACGCATGTTGGTCAAAGAAGGGGCCGATGTAAGAGTTGTAATGAGTGCCAATGCCGGGCAATTTGCCACCCCGTTGACTTTTGAGGCACTATCCGGGAACCCGGTTTATCACACATTGTTTGATTCGCAAAACTCCGCAGATATGGAACACATCCGTGTCGCCGAGAATGCGGACCTGTTGCTGGTGGCTCCGGCTACCGCCTCCATACTGGGGAAAATGGCACATGGCCTCGCCGACGATGCTCTGTCATGTTTACACTTGGCGTTTAAGGGGCCGGTACTGATTGCTCCGGCTATGAATGAAGGAATGTGGGAGCATCCTGCAGTGAAGGAAAATATTGAACTCTTGAAATCGAGGGGCGTGGAGTTTGTGGACCCCGAATGCGGAGAACTCGCTTGTGGAGTAACCGGACCAGGGCGTTTGGCCGAACCTTCCGTTATTCTTGACAAGGTAAGGGGTTATTTTAACCAGCGTAGTGACTTGAGCGGCCTGCGGTTTCTCGTAACAGCCGGGCCTACTCACGAGCCTATCGATCCCGTGCGATATCTGTCTAATCCCTCTTCAGGGAAAATGGGGTATGCGATTGCCGAGCAGGCAAAGATACGGGGAGGGGAAGTGGTGCTCATCAGCGGGCCGACTTCTTTAACGCCTCCCTCAGGTGTGGACTTTAAATCTTGTAAAACGGCAGACGAGATGAATGGTTTAGTTCAGGAGCATCTTCAAAATTGCGATGTTTTGATTATGTCTGCCGCAGTGGGCGACTTTTCTCCGGAAAAACTGGAAAAGGAAAAGATCAAAAAACAGGGGAATGAGGGTTTGGTCCTTAAGCTGGTTCCCACCGTAGATATTTTGCTGGAAGTGGCACAACGCAACTCAGGCAAGCTGTTGGTTGGTTTCGCGGCGGAAACCCAAAACCTGGTGGAGAGTGCCATGGAGAAGTTGAAAAAAAAGAACCTTGATCTCATTGTTGCCAACGATATCAGTGCGCCGGGAATCGGATTTCAGTCCGACTCCAACCAGGTGACGATCATTGACCGTGAAGAAAATATTGAAAACCTTCCTCTCAAATCCAAGCGGGACATTGCCGACCTGCTACTGGATAAAATTCTGTCCCGGCTTTAAAAGTTCTGTATTTATTTTGAAGAGGCGTCTTTAGCGCAACGAAAGCCCACGGTGTCATTCCTCATATTGGGTGCGGTTGCGTTGCGGTAGGTCAGGTTGACGTCAAGGGCTTTGTTTCTCCAATTTCCCCCGCGAATAATTTTATATTGTCCCTTTTCAGGACCCTGCGGGTTTTCTTTTGGAGAAAACAAGTAGTACTCCGGGTAATGCCAGTCATGAACCCATTCAGAAACGTTCCCGGAAAGATCATAAACGCCATAATCTGACTTGCCTTTTTCATAGGAGCCCACCGGGGTGGTTTTCATCTTCTCTTCGTTGTAGTTCAGTTTTTCTGAATCCGGTAGGGAATCCCCCCAGGGGTAGTTGATTGGCCGTTTGCCTCTGCCTGCTTTTTCCCATTCCGCTTCTGTGGGCAGCCTTTTCCCGCTCCATTTACAATAGGCCACCGCTTCTTTCCAGGAAACACCTACCACTGGCTGACGGTCTCCATTGAAATCAGGTTTTCCCCAACCCCGGGGTTTTTTCGCTCCGGTCGCGTCCACATATTTTTTGTATTTTTCATTGCGCACTTCAAAAATGTCCATATAGAATGCATCAAGATCGACCTCATGGGCTGGGTCTTCGGGGCCTAAGGTGTGCCGGTCGGTGTTGAATAAGTCGTGAGGTCTGAGTTCCAACAGGGACTTCTTGCTCCCCATTTGGGATTTTCCTGCCGGAATGAGTACCATGCCTGCGGATGTTTCGGCGGCGAAACCTGGCGAAACCAGGCTCAGCGATAAAAGGACAAAAAGAATCTGTATCATTACAATAGAATTTTAAATGTTTAAAAAGTAAGGCAGGATTATAGGTAATTGAGCCTTGCAGTTCAATGCCAAAAGTATTGGAGATTGACAGGGTTAGCCATAAGTAATAAAATTTAAATACTCATAAACTCAGGTTTTTTTAATCCTTTTGGCAAAATCTGCCGATAAAGGGATTAAACTCTAGAGTTCAGTCATATGGACAAACCTAAAAAAGAACCCGTGACTTTAAAACAGAGTCAGGACACCAAGTTGTGTCTGAATTGCGGATTTCCCAACCGCAATACCGATAGCCAATGCATGTACTGTCGGTCCAGTCTGATTGGAGATAGCGGTTTGTTCAACTGGGTTCGCCAGACCTATTATATCCTCCGCTGGCGGTGGCAACTCAAGCAAAAGCGTGACAATCTGGAAAGCAAAACCCCGGTCTACCGTTCTTTCGGTTTTTTTGTCCTCGGATTGGTTTTAAGTGGAGTGGGCATCTTTGTGTTCACCACCGCCATGAGCCAGAACTCTTTTTCCAGTGGACTGATTGCTCTCCTTCTAATGGGCTACGGTGTGGTTACCCTGAAAACCCTGTTCAGCAATAAATAGAGCTCCCCTTAAAATCTACGCTATCTCCATTTTTTCCGATGGGTGCTGTTAGACTCGGTCCCTAAATATGTGTATCCTAGTATAGTATTATTTTTTAACTTGGATTCACTATGCCGGATCATAAATCCATAAATAAAGAAAATATAACCCTTCCGGTTAAGGGCATGGGTTGTGCCAGTTGTTCGGCACGGATCGAAAAAAAGGTTGGCGAACTGGAAGGGGTGGACTCTGTCCATGTTAATTTTGCCGCGGAAGTGGCTACCATCGAGTTTGATCCGCAAAAAATATCTGCAAACCAGTTCCCCAAGACAATCGAAAAACTGGGATTTGAAATTCCCGGGCTTCGCAGGTTGTTTCCTGTAGAAGGCATGACCTGCGCCTCCTGCGTTTCACGGGTTGAGAAAAAACTTGCGTCGCTGGAGGGGGTCCGGGAGGTCGAGGTGAACCTGGCTACTGAGCAGGTGCTGATCGATTACACCCCGGCTCTGCTGGATTTTGAAGTCTTGAGATCGGCTTTGGAAGAAGCCGGTTATCATCTTTTGCCTGCACTGGAAGAATCGGAAGGTATTTCGTCCCAGACGGATGAAGAGCGCCATCTTAAACATCTGGCCCAATTAAAACAGAAACTAATTCTAAGTGGACTCATTAGCCTGGTAGTAATGTTTTTGTCCATGCAGTCGTTATTTAATATCGAACTGAAGAATGTTCTTTTGTTTGTTCTGGCCACCCCGGTACAGTTTTTTTGCGGCTGGCAGTTTTATCGAGGTGCGTTCAACGGATTCCGCCATGGTTACGCCGACATGAATACGCTCATTGCCGTGGGCACATCGTCTGCCTATTTTTACAGTATTTTCGCTACCCTTTTCCCTGTCGGTACTCCCGAAGTCTATTACGATACGTCGGTCATGATCATTACGCTGGTCCTGCTTGGGCGCTGGATGGAAGCGCGTGCCAAGCATAGTGCTTCTTCCGCGATAAAGAAGTTGATGGGACTGCAACCTAAAACCGCGCATGTTGAAAGGGATGGCAAAGAGCTTGAAATCAGCGTGGAAGATTTAGTGGTGGGGGACCTGGTTCTGGTCCGGCCCGGAGAGAAGATTCCTGTAGATGGAATCCTGATTAATGGGCAATCATCCATTGATGAATCGATGCTGACCGGTGAAAGTGTTCCGGTGGAAAAAAAATCCGGCGATGAAGTGATCGGGGCGAGTATCAACAAAACCGGATTTTTTAAAATGCGGGTGACCCGCCTGGGAAAAGATACCCTGCTGGCGCAGATCATTCATCTGGTAGAACAGGCGCAAGGGTCGAAAGCGCCGGTGCAAAGGCTGGCGGATAAAATTGCCGCAATCTTTGTGCCTGTGGTGATTGTTCTGGCTCTTTTGGTTTTCGCATTCTGGTGGAGCTTTGGCGATTCTTTTGGTCCCTTGCCGACTACGCCGTTTCTCTTTGCCTTGATGGCATTCATTTCAGTAATGATCATTGCTTGCCCCTGTGCGTTGGGTCTTGCCACTCCCACCGCGATCATGGTCGGAACCGGAAAGGGTGCGGAAATGGGTATCCTGATCAAGGGTGGTGAGGCTTTGGAGCAGGCTGAAAAACTGGATACGATTGTGTTTGATAAAACGGGAACCCTTACCAGTGGCAAACCGGAAGTAGCCGATGTACTTTTGTCTCCCGGAGCCGTATTGGATACGGACCATTTGCTGGTACTGGCCGGCTCTCTGGAAAAAAATTCGGAGCACCCTTTAGCCCAGGCTGTGGTTTCTGAAGTGAAGAAGCGCGGCCTCAGGCTCGAAACACTTTCTGACTTTGAGGCTTTGCCCGGTTTCGGGGTGCAGGGAAAGATAGAGGGTAAAAATATTTTTCTAGGTAATATGAAATTAATGGAAGAAAAGAAAATTGATTTCTCCCTGGTGAGGGAAGATCTGGAAAAGTTGACCGGGCAGGGAAAAACTCCCATGATTTTAAGTGTAGATGGAAATGTTGAAGGTATCATCACTACCATTGATGCATTAAAGCCCTATGCGAAGGAAACCGTTCACCGTCTCAAAATGATGGGATTAAAAGTGATGATGGTGACGGGCGATAACCGAAAAACTGCGCAGGCAGTTGCCCGGAAACTGGAAATAGATGATGTGGTCGCGGGAGTCCTGCCTGCACAAAAGAGGGACGAAATCAGAAAACTGGTTGCGCAAGGACATAAGGTCGCGATGGTGGGCGATGGAATCAATGATGCTCCCGCTTTGGCCGAGTCCACAGTGGGCATTGCTTTGGGGAGCGGTACGGATGTCGCGATGGAGGCGTCAGACATCACTCTGGTTACCTCAGATCTTCGGGCTGTGCCGCAAGCCATTGAACTGAGCAGAAAAACACTTACGAAAATCAGGCAGAATCTTTTCTGGGCTTTCTTTTATAATGTGCTGGGAATTCCTATTGCGGCGGGGCTCTTGTATCCTTTTTACGGAATCCTCCTGAAACCTGTGTTTGCCGCTGTGGCAATGTCTTTGAGTTCCGTTTCGGTGGTTGGAAACTCTCTTTTACTGAAACGCTTTTCTCCTTCCAAATTTTAGTTTACTAAGGTGGCTTGTGGCCCCGCCAAAAAGAATAAAAATTCTTCAGTCTTTTTTATTTTCTGTAGGAACTGTCTTTTTCTTTTTCGGGTTTATCGAACTGGTTCTCAGGTTTTCCGGGTTTGAGCCGGCATTCCATTATAAAGCCTATGCAATCCCTTCCTGGATGGAAGAGCTGGACCCTGCGGTATTAGATAAATACCAGCAGTTTGTGGCCGCACAGGGATTTGTGAATGAAGATGTCTATGCCTACCAGCCTGATTTGCGCTATGGTTATAAGCTCAAACCCAATATCTCGATCACGGTTCAGAACTATTCCTCTGCCCTGGTGGTGGACAAGCTTCCTCCCTGGACAATTGTCTCCGACACCGAAGGGTTTCGTGTGCCTGCAAGCGGTGACACTAAAAAAGTAGCAAAAACCCTCTATGTACTGGGAGACTCCAGCAGTTTCGGTTGGGGGGTGGATTATGAAAAGACTTATTCCTCCCTGCTGGTTGAAAAATTAAATACTTCATCCGTTCGTTTTAAATTGAGGAATTTGTCTCTTCCCGGTTTTTCCTCCTTCCAGGGAAAATTATTGTGGCAGGGGTTGGATGAGGTGAAAAATGGCGACTGGGTTATTCTTTCCTTCGGGTGGAATGATTCCTATCCCTCGTTGCAAACGGATCGCCGGCAATTTGAATCGCGAAATTCCCTAATGGGGAAAATCAATTGGAACATGAGACAAACTTTGCTTTTTAGATGGATGCGGACATGGCGGTTGCCCGAACCTGATTTTGAATATAAGGAAGGCGCGAGGCGGGTTCCTTTAACACAATACCGCGAAAACCTTGCGGCGTTGATAGAGGCGGTGCGGGAAAAGGGGGCGAAACCTGTATTGGTCAGCGTCTGCAATTTTGCAGAATACCAGGATATAGCAAAGCAAACCGCCAACAATAAAAAGATTCCCTTCTTTAATTTCCCTTCAGAACTTGAACCTTTTTTGTCTACTGTTCATGATCGGTTTCCTGACCAGTTTGTGACCTACTTCGAGGCTTATGGGGAGGGAATGGAAGCCAACCCCATGCTGGCCTTCCTGTTTCCGGATCGTTGCCACCCGAATGAAATCGGGCATGGTTTAATGGCTGAGGTTATCTTTAACGCGAGCGAGGGAAAAACCAGCTAAATCTTTCATGCCTTGGGAGAAGTGAAGGGCGCTGTCCTGATTCATGAGGAGTCCTTCGACATCTTTCAGGGAGTTGATGAAAGCCAACCCCTTTTTTGTGCCCATGACGAACAGGGCTGTGGAAAGGGCGTCCGCATCCATGACAGTTTCGGTGACTACTGTTGCGGACATCACACCGGTAACCGGGTATCCTGTTTTTGGATGCAGGATGTGGTGATAACGGGTGCCTTCATGCTCGAAATATTTTTGATAGTCACCGGAAGTGGCGACGGCTTTTCCTGAAAGAGAAAAGGATGCCAGGATCGATTCGGGTTTTCTGGGACGTTGCAGGCCGATTTTCCACGCGGTTTGATCGGGTCTTAAACCCAGTGTTTTAAGGTCCCCCCCGGCATTGACGAGAGCGTGATGGATATTTGATTCTTTCAATATCTTTATTGCCCGGTCCACAGCGTATCCTTTGGCAATTGCGCCGAGATGAAGACCCATTCCCTTTTCCGTCAAAAATACAGTCTGATTTTCCAGCTGGATTTTTCTGTAACCCACTTTGGACAAGGCCTGTTCAAGCGCGTTTTTATCAGGCAGGGAAGAGTGGTTGCCATCAAAATCCCAAAGCTTCTGAACGGGTTCCAAGCTTATATCCAAAGCACCATTAGTTTGTTCGGCCCAGTAGAGAGCTTGCTCGATAACAGCAAAGACTTCGGCAGATACGGGTACTGGCCCAAGGCCTGCCGATCGATTGATTTTAGAAATCTCCGAACCGGGGATACGGGTGCTCATCAATTCTTCCATCCTTTGAATTTCGTTGAAGGCTTTCTGAATGGCAAGCTGGGCGATGTCTTTATCTTTTTCAAAAACGGAAATTTCGACAAGGGTTCCCATCAAAAACTGGGACCTGCGGTGAACAAAGGATTCAGGTTTTCCACAAGTGGAGACGAAGATTCCCAAACAGAGCAAGATAGTTAAGGTGTTCCGGGAATGGTAGGACATCGTATTTTTATCGGTCGAATCCAGCGACCAGAACTTCGCGGTTGTAAGCGGCAACCACTTCCCCCCGGTTGACCATGCCGATTACCCGTTTGGGATCGTCCCGGCGGACTACGGGAAGTTGTTCCACATCAAGTTTCGCGAACAACTCCATAGCCTGGTTGAGGTTATTTTCCGGCGTGAGAGTCATCACTGACTTGACTTTCAAATCGTTGGCGACTACCAGGTCGCCCAGGTTTTCTTCAAAAATCATTTCTCGAATCATGTGGAACGACAAAATGCCAGACATCTCTCCCTGGTTGTTTACCACGGGAAAATAAAAGTTCTTGGAATATGAAATAGTTTCCAGGATTTTCCTGAAAGGCATAGCTTCGGGAATCGTCGTTACATCTCGACTTAAAACATCACTGACTTTTATGGCGTTGAGAATGGAAACCTCCCGGCCGTGTTGGATGTTGATTCCTTCCTTCAGCAGTTTCTGAATATAAATGGAGTTTTTGTCGAAGTTGCGAAAGGTATAGGCCGAAACGATGCAGGTGATCATGATCGGCAAAATGATGGTGTAATCGTTGGTCAACTCAAACAACATCAGAATATTGGTCAAAGGAGCTTGCATTACAGCTCCTGCTACGGCACCCATTCCTACTAGTGCATAGGTCTCGGGAGATGCAGTAAAGCCCGGATTGATCGCATGCACCAGGGTTCCATAGGCGGCACCCAGCATGGCACCAATGAACAGGGAAGGAGCGAATATTCCGCCGAGCCCTCCCGAACCCAGTGTTACGGATGTGCTGATGATTTTCAAAAAAATCAGCATGAACGCCAGTCCCCAGAAGATGTCCCCAGCTAGGGCCTGTTCCATGAAGTCGTAGCCGTTTCCCAGAATCGCCGGAGATAATAGTGCGATGAATCCAACGATCAGACCTCCGAGAGCAGGTTTCAAAGGTTTTGGGAGATTAATCTTCTCGTCAAAAATTTCATGCGCCTTGAAATAGCAGAATGTGAATAATTTTGAAACCACTCCGCACAGGATCCCGAGGAACAAATAAAAAATGATTTCCGAGTAGCTGACCAATTCATGAACCGGTACATGGAAAGTGATTTCGTTGCCCTCAAGGGCTCGGCCAGTGGCCGTGCCAATCACCGAGGCGACCACGATGGGACTAAACGTATGGATGGTGAAGTCAGTGAGGATGATCTCCAGAGCGAACAGGACCCCCGCCAAAGGAGCATTGAAGGATGCGGCAATTCCTGCCGCCGCTCCACAGCCGACTAAAATCTGCACCCTTTCATGGGAAAGATGAAATAAGTTGCCCAGAGCCGAACCAACCGCCGAGCCGATCTGAACGGTAGGGCCTTCTCGTCCCGCTGAACCGCCGGACCCAATGGTAAGTGCCGATGTGGTGGAACAAGTCAGCAAGGTGCGTTTGCGAATCTTTCCCGCTTTCAGGGCGACCGCGTGCATGACCCGATGTACTCCATTTTCCTTAACGGCATCGGGGAAAAAATGGCAGATGGCACCGGTAATGATGCCACCGATCATTGGCATGAGTGGTAACAGCAGAGGAACCGTAGAGCCGGTTATTCCAATCCAGGACAGTCCCTCAGGAGAAAAAACAACCCCAAAAAATCCGATCAGCCAGCGAAACAGGGTCGATGCCAGCCCTGCCAGAAATCCGATCACTGCTGCCAGCAGTAACATGTTGTGGTCCTGCATCAAGAGGACTTTGATCTTCTCACGGAGATTTTCGAGTGCAGTCTGCATGGGCTTAAAAGTAGAGGGTATAAGAGCATCTCTAAAAAGTTCTTTCGCCCGTGAGCGGCCCTTATAATTTTGGGCACGAATAGTAATCCAAAAGGCCAGCGAGTTGGCCGTAGAGAAAATGTCCGACGAGTAGTGATACTCTAAAACCAACCATTATAATGAAAGAAGCCATTGAGTACCAGAAGCTAATTATGCTGTATAAAAATGGAACGATTTTTCAGCATATGCTATGCTTCGGGTCGATTTAATTTATGTATGGAGAATATCCATGGTGCAGAAGACAGACGGGGTAATCATCGCTCCCTCCATCCTTTCCGCAGATTTTTCCCGGCTGGGGGATGAGGTCAAGGCGGTAGAACAGGCAGGAGCGGACTGGATTCATGTGGATGTTATGGATGGCCATTTTGTCCCCAACATCACTATTGGCCCAGCGGTGGTGGAATCCATCCGAAAAGTGACCGAACTACCATTGGATGTGCATTTGATGATCGAAAACGCCGACAACTATATTGGCGAATTCATATCCGCCGGCTCTGATATCATCACTGTTCATGCTGAAGCCTGCTCGCATTTGAACCGTACCATTCAATTGATCAAAGGGCAGGATGTGAAGGCCGGGGTTGTGTTGAATCCGGCTACCCCTCTTTCTTCGCTGGAAGAAGTTCTGCATGAGATCGACATGGTTTTACTGATGTCGGTCAACCCTGGGTTCGGTGGGCAAAAATTCATTTCATCCATACTGGATAAAATCCAGAACCTGAGTGAAATCATGGTCAATTACGAAAACCCGATTGAGTTGGAAGTCGATGGAGGAATCAACCCCGAAAATGTTGGTGACATCAAACAGGCAGGGGCCAGCGTGTTGGTCGCCGGGTCGGCAATTTTTAACGCGAAAAATTATAAAAAGGCAATAAAATCCCTGCGTAAAGGATAAACCCGCTTATTTTTATTTGATTTGAACCCTTTCCCCTTGTAATCACTTATATAAAAAGGATAGACTGGGTATATTCGATCAAATTTTACTTTATTATGGCTCTGGGCGGATAGTTTGTTTCCGGCCGGGAGACGGTCATTTAATACTTGGAGGGTATGAATTATGATGGGAATTGGTTTTCCTGAGTTGATGATCATTTTGGTCATCATTATGATTATTTTTGGGGCGGGAAAACTTCCCGAAATCGGCAGTGCTTTTGGGCGCAGTATTAAAAACTTCAAAACTTCCATGAAAGAAGCGGAGGAAGAGGAAGAAACCGCTCAGGTTGAAGAAGGCCAACAGGGTGCCATTGAAGAAGGTAAAGCCGAAGAAGATATGACCGAAGAAGAAAAAGAAGCGGCGATTCGCAAGAAAGCCGAGGAAGAAGGCGAAGCCAAAGATAAAGCCATGAAAGACGAGGCAGACATGTTTACTGCTTCACTTCCGAGAAAAGGTTCTTACGATTTCAGCAAAGATCAGGAAAAAAGTTAACGAGGAAAAGTACGAAAACCCCCGCGCCAAAAGGCGCGGGGGTTTTTTTATTTATAGCAAATCGATTTCTCATGAATGGGTGTGCGAATAAAACATAAATTCCTCTACGGCGATGGGTTTTCCTTTTCTTCATCATATTCCCAGGGCTCTTTAAGGTTATCCGCAGTCCACACAGTTAAGCCGTCCATATCTTTATAGATTCCACGGGTAAAAAAGTTGAACGGATCGAAGAACCGCACTCCTTTTGCCGGGTCAAATTCAAAATTCACCTTTTCCTTTTGGATAGGGTGAGCCTTGCATTCCAGGAACTTTTCTCCATCCACTTCCGAGAGCTTGAAAATTTCTTCTATTTTATCCGGTGGATATTCTCCCGAGTCGATCACTTCTTTCACTTTCAGCATGATCACCTTCACCTTATCCTCGTCCAAATGGTGCATCTTCATAACGCCAGCCTGCCTCGTTAGTTGTTTATATTTAGAAAGAGAATTATAGCACCCCTCACCCCTTGGCAGGGGCTTGTTTAAGCCGAGAAAACTAATCTATTGCGGGAAAAGTTATTGCTAGTTGCCCCTGACGGCTAGTCAGTGCGAGGCGAGGGCGATGATGGAACCGGGGAAGATACCGAGGCTGATGGTTACAGTAACTCCTATGAACACCACAAACAGGGTCAACGGAGTCAGGGAGATTTTGAACTCCGCTTCCGGCTCTTTCATGTACATGAAAACGACGACCTTCAGGTAGTAGTAAAAGGAGATGGCACTGTTGAGCACGGCGATGATGACGAGTGTGACGAGCCCTTCCTGAATCGCGGCACTGAAGATATAAAACTTTGCGATGAACCCGGCAAAGGGTGGCAGGCCCCCTAAGGATAACAGGAATACAGTCATGCTGAGGGCGAGTATCGGGTGCCTGTAAGCCAAGCCTGAATAATTTTCAATTTCCAGATTCTCTTCACCTTTTCGCCCAAGGAGAATGATGATGCCGAATATCCCGAAGGTTGTGAAAGCGTAGGCCAGCATATAAAACAGCAGACTCGAAGCGCCGAGAGAGTTTTTGGCTATGACCGCCATCAGGATGTAACCGGCGTGTGAGATACTGGAAAACGCCAACATCCGCTTGATGTTGGTCTGCATGATGGCACCAAGATTTCCGAAAAACATACTGAGGACAGCAATAGTGCTCAGGATTATTTCCCATGAGGGTGCCATTTCCGGGAAGGTTTCAGCAAATACCCTGAAAAATGCGGCGAACGCGGCGGCCTTGGGTCCCACTGCCATGAAAGCGGTAATGGGGGTCGGAGCTCCCTGGTAAACATCGGGAGCCCACATATGAAAGGGCACCGAGGCGATTTTGAATCCGAACCCTATGATAAGAAGCACCAGCCCCATAAGGAGCAACGGATTAGACTGGGCTGACTGGTTTTGCACAACCTCTGCGATTTTAAACAAGTTCGTGTGACCGGTCGATCCATAAACCATGGTCATTCCGTACAGCAGAAATCCTGTCGCGAATGCGCCAAGCAGAAAATATTTTAAGGCCGCTTCGTTGGATCTAAGGTTGTCTCGCCGTATTCCTGCCAGGACGTATAGGCAGATCGAAACAATTTCGATGCCAAGGAAAATCATGATCATATCGGTGGAGGAGGCAAGAAGGATCATTCCTACTGTACAGAACAGGATGAGGGCATAATATTCTCCCGCCCGTATTCCTTCCCGTTCGTTGTATTCCACTGATAAAAGGATTGCCAGCGCGGAACTGATGGTGAAGATACATATGAAGAATAACGACAGGTGATCAACGATATAACTGTCGTTGAAAGAATAGGCAGGAATCGGATTCTTGGCAAACGCGCTGATAGCCGTCATCAGCAGACCAACCAGGCTGATGAATACCAGCAGAGTTTTGTTGCGTCCCCCAAAAAGGTCCACCACCAGCACCATCATGGCGAAAACGCTGAGCACGATCACAGGTGCCAGGGCAATCAGGTCAATAGATTCAGGTATGAGAATGGGTTCCACGTTTATTCCTTAATTAAAACTGGCATTTGCAGCGTATGGTTCAAGCTTGCCATCTCCGTCGGGGTAATGAGCCGAGCATGTTCTCCATGTTTTTCATTTTGTTTGTCGTTGTGGTCGTTATCGTGGTGCTCCTGTTTGGGTCGAAAATTGTCCGGGTTTACTTTGGAGACCAAGTGTGTGACCGATGCGTCAAACGTATCCATGAAAGGTTTGGGATACAAACCGATCCAGAAAATCAGGATGATCAGGGGAACTATGGTAAACATTTCCCGAACATTCATGTCCTTTAAATTCATGTTTTTCGGGTTTTTCACCTCCAGGAACATGACGCGTTGGAACATCCAGAGGATGTAACAGGCGGCGAGAATAACACCGGAGGTGGCGCAAGCCGCCCAGAGTCCGTTGACCTGGAATACTCCCAGTAGTATCAGGAATTCCCCGACAAATCCGTTCATACCCGGTAGCCCGATCGAAGACAAGGCGACGATCATGAAACAAATGGCGTATTTCGGCATGATTTTAGCCAGTCCGCCAAACTCCTTGATCAGCCTCGTATGGCGTCGATCATAGATAATACCTACCAAAAGGAAGAGGGCGCCAGTGCTGATGCCGTGATTGATGTTCTGGATTAACGCACCCTGGATTCCATAAGGATTCAGCGCAAAAATTCCCAGCATCACAAACCCGAGGTGACTGACGCTGGAATAGGCAACCAGTTTTTTTAAGTCTACCTGCACCATCGATACCAGTGCCCCGTAAATGATCCCGATGATTGACAGCCAGGCTATCATGGGAACAAATTCGTAAGATGCCTGGGGAAAGAAGGGCAAGTTAAAACGCAGGAACCCATAAGTACCCATTTTCAACAGGACACCTGCCAGAATGACGGAACCTGCGGTGGGTGCTTCAACGTGAGCGTCCGGCAACCAGGTGTGGAAAGGAAACATGGGCACCTTGATGGCAAAAGCCAGAAAAAAGGCCATCCACAACCATTTCTGTGTACCGAGAGGCGCGTTCAAATGTTCGGTAATGTATAAGATGTCCGCTGTTGCCACTCCTGTCGTTTCCTGAATATGCAAATAAATCCAGAGGATGGCCACCAGCATGAGCAAGGAGCCCACGGCGGTGAACAGGAAAAACTTGATGGACGCATAAACCCGGCGCGGGCCTCCCCAGACGCCGATAAGGATATACATGGGAATTAACTGGAATTCCCAGAAGATATAAAACATGAAAAGGTCAAGGGAGATAAAATCTCCCAGCATACCGGTTGAAAGAACCAGCATGGCTATCATGTATTCGCGCACATGTTTTTTCACGTCCCATGAGGCAATAACGCAGATCATGGTCAGGAAGGTGGTCATCACATAAAGTAAGAGTGAAATACCATCCAGGCCTATGTGGAAGTTGATGCCCCAAGGTTCGATCCAGGGAATATTCAACTCAAACTGCATTTTATGGGTAGTGTTGTCGAAATTCGTCCACAAAGATAACGAGAGCAGGAAATCCGCCACAGCGACGGCGAGAGCGGTCTGCTTGATCGCCGCTACACTTTCTTTGGGCATGAAGACCAGAAACAGTGCCCCGATAAAAGGCAGAAATGTGATAAAAGTTAAAAACATTTAGAACATCACCAGCAAAAGACTGATAAAACCGACGACAATAAATAAGGCATAGTTGCGGACGAAACCGGATTGCAATGTCTGGGCCTGGCGACTGCACCAGCCGATGATTTTGGCGATCCCGTTTGCTGTACCATCGATGGCCTTGGCATCGCATTCTTGCCAAAGTAGGTTGGAACCTTCTACTGTAGGTTTCACAATCACATCATCATAAAGTTCGTCCACATAATATTTGTTCTGTACCATGTCGAGTCCCCATTGTCCCTGGGTAAACTTTTCAGGCAGATCGGGCCGCTTGATATAGAAAATATAGGCACCAGCCACTCCGGTTATTGCAATAACGGTAGAAAATACCATCAACAAGGATTCGATCCATAGGTTATGTTCCTTCGGTTCCAGCAAATGTGCCCATGAAGGTGCATGCCGACCCGCCTCATGGAGCATATGTTCAGAATGTTGTAGTGCGCTTGCGAGGTCGAAATGAAGAACCGGTTCCAACCAATTATGCAGAATATGCCATCCGTGAAAGAGAGGGATGCCCAGCATTCCTCCAACGGTGGCGAGGCCGGCCAGAACAACCAGCGGCATGGTCATAATTTTCGGAGATTCATGCGGGTGGACCGATGGGTCGACCCGTGATTCTCCATGGAAAGTCATGAACACCAGCCGAAACATATAAAACGCAGTCAGCAGGGCGGCAGAAATCCCCATTCCCCAGAAAATAATGTTCCCGTCCATCAAAGAGTGATACAGGATTTCGTCTTTACTGAAGAACCCTGCTAACGGGGGTATTCCGGCGATTGTCAGAGCTGAGATAAAGAATGTCCAGTAGGTGACAGGCATATGTTTTCTGAGTCCGCCCATATTGCGCATATCCTGTTCGCCATGGATGCCATGAATGACGCTACCGGCTCCAAGAAAAAGACAAGCTTTAAAGAAAGCATGGGTTACGAGATGAAAGATCGCGGCAGTGTATGCGCCTACTCCGCAAGCCATGAACATGTAGCCAATCTGGCTGACTGTGGAATAGGCCAGCACACGTTTGATATCAAACTGTGTCATGCCTATGGTAGCTGCCATGATTGCGGTGCCTCCGCCAATAAACGCAACAACGGTCATGGTCAGCGGTGACAGGTTGAACAACACGCTACACCGGACGAGCATATAGACCCCTGCTGTGACCATGGTGGCCGCGTGGATCAGGGCGCTGACCGGTGTCGGGCCTTCCATAGCGTCCGGGAGCCAGGTATAAAGCGGGATCTGTGCCGATTTACCTGTCGCGCCGACAAACAGCAACATGGTGATGATGGTTACGATTTCTCCGCCATAGATCAGTTTTTCCGGAGCGGCATGCATGACATCGGTGAAATCGATGGTACCAAAGACATTGAATATATACATGACCGCCAGCAGGAAGGCGAAGTCACCCACACGGTTGACGATGAAAGCTTTAGTGCCGGCATCGCAGGCCGATTTCTTTTCGAAATAATAGCCAATGAGAAAATAGGAACAGCACCCGACTCCTTCCCAACCGATGAACATGAGCAGGAAGTTGTTGCCCATAACGAGAAGGAGCATGGCACTGACAAACAGGTTGAAATAGGCAAAGAACCGGTAGTAGCTGTATTCTTCCTGCATGTAGCCAACGGCATAGACATGGATGATCAAACCGACACCGGTAACGACAAACATCATGACCAGAGTGAGCGGGTCAACCTGAAAACCGAAATCTACAACAAAATCACCGGCCCCGAACCAGATCCAGACAACCTGCTCGTACACGTGTTGCCCTTCCGGCAACATGAGGAAACCGACATAGACCAGAACGGAAGTAAGAAAAGACAGGACCATACTGCCACAAGCTATAAACCCCACTGCTTTTTTGCCGATTTTCAAACCAAAAAACCCGTTGATGATGGATCCGATCAACGGATAAAGGGGGATCAGGCAGGTTAATTTCAGCAGCATACTGTTTTTACCATTTTAACAGGTTAAAATCGTCCAGATTGACGGTCGGTTTATTCCGATGAATGGAGATGATAATGGCCAGCCCAACCGAAACTTCGGCGGCGGCGACACACATCACCATAAAACTAAAAATCTGCCCGTTCGAGAGGTTCATGTAGTGGTCAAACGCGATCAGCGAAATGTTTACGGCGTTCAACATGATTTCAATGGACATAAATACAACGATAACGTTTCGGCGTATCAAGACGCCTGCGATTCCAATCACGAACAGGGACGCGCTCAACATCAGGTAGTGTGATAAGGGAACAG
>JAPKCW010000140.1:0-5411 GCA_028822815.1 Nitrospinaceae bacterium
AAATGCGCGTGCACAAAAACTTGTTTTATTAAGTTTCGGCATTAATTCTTAGGAGCTTTAGCTTTGAACTCTGGAAAAACAGGAAGAATAGGGAGAAATGATTAAAAATTTTTTAATTTTTGGGGGAGAGATCCAGAAAGATCACCGGTTCGCAATGCAGGAGGAAGAGGAAAATGGAGGCACCGGGCGGACTCGAACCGCCGATAGAGATTTTGCAGACCTCTGCCTTACCACTTGGCGACGGTGCCCTGCTTGTTTGTAGCGATGAAAAATATGGAGCGGGAGAAGGGATTCGAACCCTCGACCTCAACCTTGGCAAGGTTGCACTCTACCACTGAGTTACTCCCGCATATTTTGATGTTAAGGGATGAGAGACCCGAGACCAATTATATTTCCTCAATCGTGTTTGTCAAATTCTATTTTCTCAGAAACTTCGTTTCGGTTCCCTCAATCAGGCGAAGAATGTTGTCGTAATGCTTCTGCAAGGTGAACAGGCCGACAATGGCCGCAAGATATATATAAGGAAGGGGCAGTTTAAAATAAATGGCAAACAAAGGAAGAGAAATCGCCGCCATGATCGACCCTATGGAAACATAGCCCGAAATCCACAGGCAGGCAGAAAACACCCCGACCGCGCACAGAGTTGCCCAAGGCATGATGTATGAAAACAGGCCCAGGCTGGTTGCGACCCCTTTGCCGCCCTTGAACTTCAAGAAAATGGAATAGAGATGGCCGAGAAAAACCATGAGCCCGGCAAGGGCAATCACAAGCGGTTTTTCGTACAGCAGACTGGCACCAAAAACCACGAGGAGCCCCTTCAGCACATCTCCCAACAGGGTCAGCAGTCCGGCTTTTTTACCCAGTACCCGCGCCACGTTGGTGGCGCCGATATTGCCGCTACCTTGTTCACGGATGTCTATGCGCTGGGCCCGTGCCAGTACAACGCCAAAAGGAATGGACCCGATCAAATACGATATCAGACACAGGGCGGGAATTTCAGTCAGCATAATGAATGAGGTCGAGGGTGGTCATTCGGTTTCGTCCACCCATGATTCGTTTTGCAGTTTGGTCCTTAGTTTTAATTTGGCTCTTTTTTCGATTTGCCGCACCCGCTCACGGGAGAGGCCAATCTCTTTTCCAATTTCCTCCAGTGTTTTGACGTCCCCAAAAAAACCGAAACGCATTTTGAGGATTTTGGCTTCCCTCTCCGAAAGGTCTTCCAGTAATTGGTCCACCTTTTTGTTGAGAAACTCCTGCATGAGTTGGTCATCGTACGGAATGAAGTCCTTGTTTTCCAGGAGATCCAGATAGGGCGTGTCTTCATCATCTTTTAAAGGCGAGTCGAGCGAAAGGTGGGTCCGGTACGCACGCATGATGGAGCTGATTTCTTCGTCTCCATATCCCAAGCTCTTTGCCAGTTCGGCCTGGGTTGGTTCACGCTCCAGGGCTTGTACCATCTGCTGGCTCCTTTTGTTGATCTTGTTGACTTTTCCGGCTTGCTTGACGGGAAGCTTCACGGTGCCCGACTGCTCGGCGAGGGAATGCATGATGGCCTGTTTGATCCACCATACAGCGTAGGTGATGAACTTGACATTCCTGGAAACGTCAAATCGTTTAGCGGCCTGGATCAATCCAATGTTTCCTTCTTCAATCAAGTCCTGAAGAGAAATGCCCAGTCCCCGGTATTTGTTGGCTACGGTCACGACATACTTTAAATTTCTGCGAACCATTTCCTGAATGGCTTTGGGGTCTCCGTCTTTAATGGATGTTGCTAATTTGATTTCTTGTTCCCGGGTGAGAATTTTGATCCTGCTGATTTCCTCCATGTATTGGGTGAGCGGGTCATGGTTGGTCCCTTTATCCTTCGGGGGTGAAGAGCGTTTGGCTCGTTTCTGTTTGGGGGTTTTGGACATAATTTGTTTAGCGCATGGCTTTCAAGCGAAGCCGTGCCTCTTTTGCGAACTCGCTTCGGGGAGAGTTTTTAATTACGGTTTTATAATATGCAGTGGCCTCGGAAAAATTTTGCTCATGATAATAGGATTCGCCCAACAGAAACTCGGCTTCGAGAATATAAGAATGCTTGGGGTATTCCACTTTCAAGCGTTTGAGCCGGAGGATAGCCGCCTGATAAGAACCGGTACGGTAATAAAACTTGCCGATTTCAAACATGTTTTGCGCCAGTATATCCAGGCACTGGGTAATTTTTGCTTTTGCCTGTTTCAAGTAAGAACTTTGTGGAAAATCCTGTACGAAGCGCTCAAACCCTTCCAGCGCCGAATGAACCGGGGTCAAATCTCGCGATGCCAGATCGGTCAATTTGAAACTGGATTTGGCTTTATAAAAATGTGCCCGGTCCACAAACTGGTGGGCGGGGTAGAGTTCGATAAACTTCTGGTAATGAAATTTAGCCTCTTCATATTCCTCTCCGCTATAATGAAGGTCTGCCAGCAACATGGTTGCCGCTGTCCGCTCTTTGCTGTCTGGATAATCTTCCAGCAATAGCTGGATTTTGGCTTTGGCTTCTTCGGTTTCCTTTTCTTTCGCCAGACGTTTGCCTTGTTGTAATAGTTCGTTTGCGCTATAGGTCCTCTCTTTTTTTGTTGTGGTGCAAGCAAAGAGCAGTGCCAGCACTAAAACCAGAGTGAAAAAAGAACCAAATTTAGAGAAGAGACGGAATGGTAACATTATGGTGTTTAGTCGTTGAAAGTTGCTTTCGAATATATACTAAAAAACCTTATGTTTAAAGAGCTTAATCATCTTGAGGGACTTGAAAGCTCCTTGCTTATCAAGAAAACTTCGTGCTATAACTTCAACAATATTTCCATCTTTTGGATGGGGACCTCATCAAAATAGAGAACATTATGAGACGGTCAATCAAAATCGGATTGTTAAGCTTGTTGGCTGGGTGGTATCCCGGTCTGGTCAATTCTGCCTTTGCTGTGGACACAGATGGATCGGGGAAACTGCTTTCCACCTTCGAAAAGGGCGGCTTCATGATGTATCCCATTCTTTTTGCCTCTGTGCTCATGCTGGGCATTGCTATAGAGCGGGCTTATAACCTGAGAAGAAAAAATATCATCAACTCTGATTTTCTCCAGAATGTCCGCGACCAGTGGGACTGGAAAGATATTCAAAAAACGCTTCGGTTGTGCAATTCCTACGACAATGCGCTTTCGCGGATTTTGAAAGTGGGATTATTGCGGGTAGGGGGCAAGCTCGATGAGATTGAAAGGGCGATTGATGGGGCCGGCCAGCATGAGGCGTCCCTGATGAACTCGAATCTCAGGGTGCTGGGCGCGGTGGCAAACATCACCCCAATGATGGGTCTTTTGGGGACCGTCTTTGGAATGATCAAAGCCTTCAATGTGATTTCTCTCAGCGGCACCGGTAACCCCGGTCTTGTGGCCAGCGGTATATCCGAAGCGTTGATCACAACTGCCGCGGGAATGGTGGTTGGCATCCCTGCTTTAGCCCTGTATCACTATTTCCGGGGAAAAATCGACCGCTATGTTTTCGAGATGGAGGAGATTTCGTTCCAACTCGTTGAAGAGCTTTCCTACGATGGCCTTAGAAAATCCAAACCCGTAGCACCGGGGCCGGAAAAATCTAAAAAAGTCTCAACCATTTCTACTGGCGGCTGATCGCGGGCCGTGTTGGCATTGGCTTTTGTGTGTAAAAGGAATTTGACTGGACTATGCGATTCAGAAAAGAAGAGGAAGATAGTTTTGCCTTTGATATGACACCCATGATTGATGTGGTGTTCCTGCTTCTTATTTTCTTTATGGTGTCCACGGTATTTGTGGACTTCAGCCGAAAGATGGATATTAACCTTCCCACTTCCAAGTCCTCCGTCATCGATGAACGTAGCAAAACTCTGGAGATTGAGATGTCGAAAGACAAAAAAATATTTCTGGATGGCAAGCCGTTAACGCTATTGGGGCTGGAAACGACTCTCGCCAAGATGGAATTCAAGGGCAAAAAACCAAGCGCTCTCATTCGAGCCGATAAATCCCTTCCTTATGGAGATGTGATCCAGGTCATGGGCCTTTTACAAAAAAAAGGCATTCCTGATATCAGCGTTGCGGTCAAATAAGGTATAATCCCTTTACTCTTAATATAGTTTTTTTATAACTCAAGAGGATCTCTAGGAATTACTTTTGGCCATGAGTAGGCCCTTATAAAGTTTGGGCACGAATACTAGCCCAAAAAGCCTGCGAATTGCCGCAGAGAAAATTACCGAATAAATAGAGATGCCCTCGTAGGTCTGCTCGGAAGTTAGAGTGGGCTATTTCAGTTTTTAAGGAGATTTTGCATGGCAACTTATACCAAAGAAAAAGATGTTGAAACCACAGTGGAAGACGATGCTTCTGCGCGCAAAGCAATGCAGGAAGTTTTTTCCAACACCGCCCGATGGCCGGCTGGGTTCGGTGGCTTCACCGCGGATGCGACAGCAAATATTAATGGTGTTGAACATAAGGGTACCGTAACCGTTAAAGGCCCCAAGGAAATCGCAACCGATATCAGCGATGAAAAAGCCAAAGGTTTTCTTACAGAAAACCTGGCTTCCATTGCCATGCATCGGGGTCCGCGTTCGTTTGAAGAGTCGGACGGCAAATACAAACTGCACTTCGGTGATGACGGCACACACCCGTTGGGAAGAAAGCTCGTTATGGGTGGGGACGGCATGAGTTCCTTCTACCGCATTAAGGATGGCAGAATCCAGCAGATCAATCGGCAGACACCACGCTTTTCTTTTTCCATCAATATTGAAGAGAGCCGGAAAAATCAGGATGGCAAATTCCTGACGCATAAATATTCAGTGTTCTATTTCAATCCTGAAACCAAGGGATTGAAAGATGTGGAAAGTTATACCGATGAATATACAAGAGTGGGGGAGGCCGACCTTCCTGAAAAGCGTCGTATCATTAATTGCGAAGAAGGCGCGATATGCGTTTCGACCATGACGCTCAGCAACCATAAATTGCTTTAAGGTAAATCAAACACCCTGAATTTTTCAGGATAAAATGATCCTCTTCCCTAACACAGGGAGGGGGATTTTTTTATGGGTTAAGAATTCAAGCTCTGGACGTATCGGTGACATTAGCGTCCTGTTCGACACTAACATCGGAACCGATGATGCTGTTTTTGACTGTAGCTCGTGAGCCGATGGTCACGCCCTCCCAGAGTATGGAATTTTCCACCACAGCGCCGGACCGGATTCTGCACCCATCTCCCAATACTGCATAGGGGCCGACCTGAGAGTCCTGGGCGATTTCACACTCCTTGCCAATATGCACGGGAGGCACGATGAGAGGCCCTTCCGGTGTTTTTGAAGTTTTTATTTTTAGCGATAGCTTTCCATCAAGCGCATCGGCTTGTGCCTGGATATAAGTTTCCCGTGTACCCATGTC
>JAPKCW010000141.1:0-5406 GCA_028822815.1 Nitrospinaceae bacterium
TCTTCAGGAGGAACCCCGTCCGAAAATTTACGGATCTTGTCTTGGGAGGTTACATCCAGATCGGCAATTTTGGCAGAGTATTCATTTCGAACCTCGGCAATTTTCTGTTTTTGTTTTTTGGTCAGCTTTTTCTGGCTTTTCAACTCAGGAACCAGCTTATTCGAACGCTCTAGGCTCAATTCCCAGGCACTTTTTAGTCCCGACATATCCATCTCTCAAAAAAGTTTAACTGCTTAATTATAAAGGAATTATAAACCAGACTCAATAGCCATATCCTCTACCATGCCAAAGACGGGATGGCGCGTGTGGTCAGCTATGAGGACAAAGAATTGGCCTTGGACCTCAAAAAAATTCGCCATAAACTCTATAAGGATTCGTGGTATCCCACAATTATTGGAACGGCCCAGTCTCACATGACGGACGGCATTGCAATCCTCAGCAACTCCAGAAACATTCTAAGTACAATCTGGCAAGTCGGCTGGCAACGGGTTGATAAAACAGATTACGATATAGAACTGACCTACGACCGTTATTTCAACCGTTTTTTCAATTTGTTTGCCGGGTTAAACCTTACCAATGTTTATGAGCGTGGCATTTTTGGAATACGATATTTGCTTCCATTTAATATTGACAGTGCCTTAAGGGTAGATAGCGAGGGAGAGTTTCGCATTGAGTTAGCTCAAGGATTACAGTTAACCAGCCGCTTTGGAATTTTTGGCGACATCGAATATGATTCCGAAACCAAGGAGGAGTGGTTGCTTGGCGGAAAATATACCCTGTCAAAAAGCCTGGCTCTGACTGGCCAATACCATTCAGATTTCGGTGCGGGTGCCGGAATGGAGTTTCGATACTAAGCCTTATTGCTTCTATCTGAATAGATTGTTTTATTTATGTCTGTTTGCTATTCTGGGCTTTAATATGGAAACGTTCAAACGAGAGCCTCTCTTACGAGAATTAAAAAATTACCTCATCCACTTAAAGGACTTGGGGTATACAGAAATTCCCTGCGAGGCGGATTTGTTTGCAAATGCAGAAATTGCTCCCCAACAATCACACTCATCTACACCGTCAAACGAAATGGCAAAAAATAAATCCCTGATTGCTGTTCAAGAAGAGCTGGGCGACTGCACCCGGTGCAAACTTTCTAAGGGAAGAAAAAATATCGTGTTTGGCTCGGGCAACCCCAATGCGGACCTTGTCTTTGTGGGAGAGGGACCGGGTGCTGACGAGGATGAACAGGGGCTCCCATTCGTAGGCCGGGCAGGGAAAAAACTGACAGAAATTATTGAAAAAGGCATGGGCCTGAACCGGGAAAAAGACACCTATATCTGCAATATCGTCAAATGCCGCCCGCCGGGCAACCGCGATCCGGAACCAGATGAAATTGCTGCCTGCAAACCCTTTCTGATCCAGCAATTAAAAGCCATCAAACCCAAAGTAATTGTCGCCTTGGGGAAACCCGCATCCTCAACCCTTTTGGGAAGGAATGTGCCCATCGTCAAAGAACGCGGCACCTGGCATGAATATGAAGGCATCAAGTTAATGCTTACCTTCCACCCAGCCTACCTGATTCGGTTTCCTACTCTGGAAAACCGTAGGGCCGTCCATGACGATGTTAAAAAAGTTTTGAAAGTACTGAAAGAGTCGCAAAGATGAATTCAGTACAGGAAAATGATGAATATGGTGAATAAACTTGTAGCCGAAGGAAAAGACTTCTCACTTGCTTAATTGGAAGCCCATTTTTACCGTTTAAGAATGCTCTGCGAAAAATAGCGGACGGGGATTTCGACATCAAATTCGATGACATCAAACTTGTAGGTGGTTTTGGTATTTTCCTTGAGCATATCGCGGAAAATCATGGTGCGGGGAAACAAACGGTTGCCAATTTTTTCGTAGTCCTCGAACAGGATTCTCTTTAAAAGTTTTCCGCTTTTGGCAAAGCGTTCCTCTTTCAAGACAATGCGCTTCTTCGGGTCGATCCAGACTTTCCGAGTTTGGTAAGTCGTTTTTTTATCTTTGGCGACCAAATTTAAAACTCGAATACCCGCAGAATCCTCGAGGCCCTGTTCCGAAAAAGTTGCGGAATAAGAATAGCTCAATTTGTGGTCTTCCATCATATCTTCGTAGGACAAGTCACTTCCCAACATCGACTGCCTGAGCAGATGACCGGCCATGAGTATCTTCCTGTCTGTACGCGGGGTGTACATCCAGAGTTTGCCACCAATCTTGAGCATTTTAGTTCCCTTTTCCCGGGCGGGAGACTTGTAATGACTGTATGAACGCGTAGTGCCTTCCATCCACGAGTCCTGGGTCAAAGTACGCACTTTGCGTCCGTTGTCGATGATGAGGCGTCCGGTAATAAATTTCGTATCTGCCCAGAGATTTTCGTCCACCTGTTCCAGCAGTCGTTGCGCGCTTATTTCTTCTGCAATTCCGGGGCCTGCAAAACAAAAACAACAGGCCAGAAAAATGATGGTACTGATTTTATTCTTTATGGGTATCATCCCGCCTCCAGTTCACGGAACAGGTTGGCTTCTGATCGTTTAAAAATGGCCATGCTGGCTACAAGTGTTCCCGCGACACTGGCTAAGATACCGGGCACAATACCCTGGACAAACCCTCCCATCGTCACGCGGGCTCGCACCACATCGTTGATCATTAATCCGGTTTGCGCAAAATTATCACCCATATTGATTCCCACTTCCTGAAGGTACCAGGCAAACGCCCCGCCTAATAACGACCCGGCCACCGAGCCCAGAATACCTATCCATAGTCCCTCTATTGCCAGAGTCATAATCAGCTTCCAATGGGGTTCGCCAAAGGCCAGGCGCAATCCCATTTCTCCATAACGGTGAATGCCGCTCAGGATGCCCGCATTCCAAAGCACCAGAACCATGAGAAAAGTAAAAATACCCACGACAAATCCTTTGATGACGCTGAATTTATCCGCAATTGCGCCAATGTTCTGCTGGTCACGAATACTGAGCACGATGGGAACATCATCTTTCGCCCAGTCTTTCGGTGGCGTCCAATCCACCAGACTTGCATTCATACGTTCCTTGACTTCTTCATAACGATCAAAGCTGGCACTGGAAGGGAAATAACCCAGCCAGTCCGTCACCATATCTTCCATATAAAAAGTATTCTGCGCTGAGGCCAGATCAATCAGCACCATTTTTTTATCCATGGCACTGATCCCGAACTGCAGCAAACCTGCGATCTTATAATTATCCGTCACCAGCCCGCCGTCAAAAGACTGGCTGAGTAATGTGACCGTCTGCCCCACCGACACTTGCAAAACTTCTGCCAGTTTGATCCCCATCAACATTTCGTTGAAGCCCTTGGGGAGGGTTCCCTTGATCAGGGAGGATTTTAAGTGCAGACGTACTACCTCTTTGGAGTCCGGCGAAATCAGGTCCATCGCCATTCCCACCACTGGAGTTTGCGACCGCGTTTCACCCTGTTCGTCGGGGACATCCAAAATTGCCCCCCAACGAATTCTCGGCGACCAATCGACTTCCGGCGCAGAGTGCTGATCCAGCCAGTCATGAGTTTCTTGCTGGTTAGCCAGAGAACGGTCCAAGGGGCGCAGATGCTCCTCATCGTAAAAGGACTTGTTCACCAAACGCAGGTGGCCGGAATCGATATTGGCGGTCATGTCAATCATGCCCATGAAAACGCCTTCCATGAACCCCACCAAAGCAACGACCAGAGCCACCCCAACTGTCACCACGGTAAACGGAAATAAAAATCGTGATTTGTCGCGAAACAGTCCGCGAAACCAAAAACCAATCAAGTGATCGCCCTCCCCCGCAAAGCCAAAGTCGGGTCCAGCCGGGTAATTTTCTTCACTGGCATCCATGCTGAAACGATGATCAAAGCCAGAACAATGAGGACCGACACTAAAATTTCCCTGACCTGGTAATCCGGATAAATAGTTTCCCGAATCGGGAACGAAGCTTCGCTTAAATGCGTTACATCAAATCCGACACCCTGGAACCAGATAAAAAAAGGCACTCCCAGAATCACCGCCAAAACCAGAGCCCATAAGGCTGCTATGATTCCTTCCAATGTGAATATTTTTACAATCCGTTGCGGCTCCATACACAGAGCCATCAGAGTGCCAATTTCTTTCTGCCTTTTAAAAATATTCAGGATTTGCGTATTGAACACACTGGTACAGACCAGCGCCATCAATATTCCCCAAAGGATTTTAGAATTGATTCGATCCTGACGTAAAAGAGCCAGCAAGTCGGCCATCAGCATTTCGATGCTATGAAACTCGAATCCCTGCACCTGACCCAAATATTCACGCACCGCCACCCAACTCACTTCTCCACCTCGATCGGTCATGGATCGCAAATGGTCCAACCTTAACCAAACCACGCTATCGTCAATCCGCGGATTAACGATATCCCCCACATCCACAATCAAGATATCTCGGGCATCCACAGCACCCCCCTTATCGCGCCATTTCAAAACCACCGTATCGCCTTTTTTCAAATGAGCTTTTCTGGCCATTTTGACACCGACGACAGCCGGAATCACTTCTCCCGGCTGATCCGCAAAAGGTTTCAAACCCGCCAGCGGCAAACTGAGAAGAGACTGCTCCATTGCGATCCCACGCAACTGGACAGGGAACAATCGGCGGTTGGGATAAAGCTGACCCTGCTGGACCAATACTTCCGCTTTGTCCTTCGCCGATAGACCGTTCAATACATCGGGCACGGGCATTGTGTAATCCTCCCATTCCGTTGGTGTGAGGATATCAAATCCGGGTGGCCGGTAATGACCACCTCCAACATCTGTTGACACTAGGTTCTGCGTAGCCTGCGCCTGGAATCCATTTAATAGAGACAGCATGAAAATAAGGGCGATGATAGATAACGCCGTCACCAGCACATTCAGAAAAGCCCGCAACCCTTGACGATAGAAATTCTTATTGGCAATATCCCAGTTCAAGTTTCTATCTCCGCGCCATTTCTACTCTCGTCCCAACTCACCCTGCCGTCTTCCAGCCGAACTTCCCGCCGGATATAGCGGGTTACCTTTTCATCATGAGTGGAAAAAATCACTGCCGCTTTATATTCATGGTTGAGTTCCTGCATCAGCCTTAAAATCTGGTGCGAGTTCTCCGAATCGAGATTGGCGGTAGGCTCATCGGCGAGAATTAGCAAAGGGTCTTTGACCAATGCCCTGGCTATCGCCACCCTCTGGCATTGCCCTCCCGATAACTGCGCCGGTTTTTTTTTGATCTGATCCATCAAACCTACCTTGGCGACCATGTTCTCAACCCGTTCCCGGACATGGCTTTCTTTTAGTCCATTCAGGATTAACGGAAAGAGGACATTTTCATAAATCGAGTAAACCGGTAGCAGATTAAAAGTTTGGAAAATGAAACCAATG
>JAPKCW010000142.1:0-5325 GCA_028822815.1 Nitrospinaceae bacterium
CCAAGTAAAAAAATAACCCCCCTAGCCCTCCTTATCAGGGGGAGGCAGATAGCAAGAACTCGTCAAACCGAGGCAACTCTTTGCTCGTCAATAAAAGCTATTGCACACTGGCCCCACGCCTAGTGGCCCCTTAGCAGGGGAGGCAGATGGTAATGACTTAGTTGTGCCGAGACAACTCTTTGCTCGCCAATAAAAGCTTTGCTCACTGGATCCAACGAGTTATGCTCATCACTTGCCTTTGCCCTTTCAGGGCATGAAGGTTAATGAAGAGGACATCACGCATGCCCCGAATGGGGTATCACGTTGGCCAGCCGTATTTCCCTATCAGGGGAACAAATTTGCAAGCCCCTAGCTCACGCCGGCTGACACGGCTGCCGTTTTTGGTCAACACCACCAGTTTCTGTTCGTCCGCATCGCCGGTGGGTGCCACCAGCCTACCACCTTCCCCCAACTGTTTGATCAGCGATTCGGGGATCTCCTTGGCCGAGGCTGTAACCAGAATAGCATCAAACGGTGCCTGGTCAGGCCAGCCATAAGTTCCATCGAACATCTTAAAAACAATATTCATATAGTTCAAGCCTTCCAAAATCTTTTGGGCTTTTCGGGAAAGATTGTTCAGGCGCTCGATAGTAAAAACCTGGCGAGCCAGTTCCGCAACAACGGCTGTTTGATAACCGGAGCCGGTACCAATTTCCAGAACCCTTTCTTCTCCCTTCAGGCCGAGAGCCGCTGTCATGGCTCCCACGATGTAAGGCTGGGAAAGAGTCTGGTTTTCGCCGATCGGCAGGGCGGTGTCGCCATAGGCCCGGTGTTGCAAGGACTCCTGGGCAAACAGGTGGCGAGGCACCCGGCTCATCGCCTCCAGGACACGCAAATCCTTGATCCCCCGCTCGACCAATTGTTCTTCAACCATTTTGCGGCGTTGCCCGGCATGGGACTGGATCATTTCCGGAGACAAACGGTTCATAACTTCTCCACCCAGCGTACGCTGGACTCAGTATGCGTTATATTTTTCATCAGCCTTCATGCCCCGCAGGGGCACAATAGCTTTCTTTAGGTTAGCAAAGAGTTGTCTCGGCTCAACGAGTCCTTGCCTCATTCCCTCCCACGGGAGTGGGCGGCTAGTGGGCGGAGAACCTCCGCTGGTAACTCGCAATGGATTTTCACCGCTAGCAACCATGCTTTCAGCGCAATGAGTTCTTGCTCGTTGCCTCCATGGCTAATGGTCAGGAGAGGTATCGGCTGTCCGGGTCTATTTCTTCCCATCCAACTTTACGAAACGGATCTATTCCAGAGTTTGAATAGGGCAGGGCATTCATCTTTTTAGGGTTTTGGTAAAAAACCCACTCCCAGTGGTCCGTCCGCTTATCGTATTTGAGAAGATAAATATTTTCATCATCTGCTTTAACTTTAAAATAAGATGACCCTTCTCCATACCAGCGGTCAATGATCTCCTCCACCTTATAACGGCTGTCCCTAAGGATGAAGGCCACCGGGTTTTCCTGTAATTTGGAGCCTGTAAAACATTCCACCTTAAACATGCGGCAATGGTATGACTTTCAAAAAGGATTGTAAAGAGTTAAAGTTCCCACCAGGCCCGGTGAGCCACCGGTGGCAACTTGCAATAGCTTTTTATTACCAGCAAAGAGTTATCTCGGCTCAACGAGTCCCCGCTACCTGCCTCCCACGCATGGTATAATTCGCTCCTGATTCTCTGGAGCAAAAATATAAGTTTTTCAATCTGTTGGAGGAAAACCGCGGACCATGACTGAACTCGGACTGGAAAGAATCCACCAGCACCTGGAAAATCTGGTAGGCGAAAGAAACCCCTTCACCCAGCCTGAACACCTTGAGAAAACAGGCCAATATTTGTCCAGCCAGTTTGAGGCAATGGGCCTGAAAGTCACCCAAGAGACAGTGGAGTATGAAGGCACACGGTCTCTCAATATTCTGGGGCAAACACCAGGCGATCCAGACGCAAATGGCCTCTTTGTTCTCGCGGCACATTACGACTCGGTTCCCAATACACCCGGAGCCGATGACAACGCCAGTGCTGTCACCGCGCTTTTAGAAATTGCTCACAATCTCAGCCAAACCCCGCTGCTAAAACCCCTCATTTTTTGCGCCTTCACTTTAGAAGAATATGGGTTCCTCGGCGCCAAACATTTTATCGACTGTGACGCTAAACGAAAAAACCAGATTTCAGGAATGATCTCTCTGGAGATGCTGGGGTTCATCAACACAGCACCCGGCTCCCAGTCCTATCCCCCTTATGTGGATTCCAGCCAGTACCCGGATACCGGGGACTTTATCGCAGTCGTGGGGAACGAGCCATCGGCCGGCCTAGCACGAGCTTTAGCGGAAGGGATGGCCGTCTCCGGTCTTAAAGTGGAAACCCTGTTGGTTCCGGGCCAGGGAGAAAATTTCACCGAAGTGCGGTTGAGCGACCATTCCCCGTTTTGGGACGCGGGCATCCCTGCTGCCATGGTCACCGACACGGCTTTTTTCAGGAACCCGAATTACCACCAGCCCAGTGATACGCTGGAAACACTGAACCTGGAATTTATTCGCGATAACGCACGCGCCGTGGCCGGATTCCTGAAACACTTTCTTAACCAAACAGAATGAAAAAAGAAAATAACCAGGAGGAACGACCTGATGACAACGAGGAAACCTCACCGATCCTGAAAAAAAGCAAACCGGGGATCGGAAGGATTCTGTTTCGCGGGCTGATCTATTCGCTACTCTTTTTCTTTCTGCTCATTGTCTCCGCCGGTATCGTGCTGGAATATTTTTTCCCTGCCGAAGAAGTTCGGGCGATTGCCGAGGCCAAGCTCTCTAAAAAACTCAAACTGCCTCTCAGTATTCAAAAAATCAGCTTCAGCCTGCTCAGCGGCATGCAGGTTGACGGCGTGACATTGGGCACCCAACCGCTGCTGGCCCGTGTAAAAAAAATCGTTCTCGATTATGACCTGACCCAGCTTCTTCAGGGGAAGCTGGTCATCAACCAGATTCTGGTCGATCACCCCCAACTGACAGCAGTTTCAAAAAACGGAGTGTGGAATTTTCAGCCCCTGCTGGACCTTGCAAAACCGGTTAAAGACAAACCAACGACCCTGCCCGCTTTCCCTCTTGCCCAAGTCGATATCAAGCAGTTGAGCATTCGCCAAGCTTCCGCCCGTCTGGATCAGGATGGAAAACTCAGCGCCCATATTGACGGGCTCAGTCTCGAAGCTCGGGGCAAAGCCAGTCTCAACGCCATTGACCTGAAACTAAAAGTTCTGCTGAACCCAGAAACGGAAAAACCCAATATTAGCTTCCAGTCTGCCGGGGATATGCGTTTCCAGTCCCGCGTTTTCACTGATCTGGATTTTTCAGCCAGCAACTTCAACCGACTGTTCATCTCCGGCGCGTTCGGCCTGCAGGATAACCGCATTCGCACATCGCCCACGCCGGATGTCGCGGTAGAAATAGATGCGGAAATTTCTTTGCAACCGGAAGTACTGAACCTGAAAAAACTCTGGCTGACTCTGGGCAAAAACAATCACATAAAGGTTTCGGGCAATGCCGCTAATTTTTCCAAAGACCCTTCCTTCAAGTTGATGATCCATGAAGCCTCATTCCAACTGGAGGATCTCCTTGTTTGGGGAAAACAACGGCCCATATCCGGCAAGGGCCTGCTAAAAGCGGCGGCGGTTAAAATCAGCGGCCATCTCCCCGGTTTCGTCCTGAAGAACTTGAATATAGATGGGGGAACCCTTTCGACAAAAAATTTGTGGATCAACCATCCCGGTCAAAATGCCCGTCTTGAGGATATGAACGCAGAACTCGAGTTGAAGGAAATCACCCTGCATGACTCGCAGTTGGGAAAAGCCTCCGTCAACATAAACATGCAGTTGAAAAAAGCGGTGGCGCAGAAAACCGAAATTAAGGACTGGAACCAGTCTTTGAGCCTCAAAATAAAAGGAAAGGATGAAGTTTTTTTTGAATTTAACACCGATATGAAATCGGCTCACTACGACCACCCGCAAGCTAAAGAAATTTTTCTCCCTGTTCATGCCGAAGGTTCCGGGCACCTTAAAAAAGGCGATCTCAACAACCTTAAACTTTCGTATCGACTGGGCACGGAAACCCTGGCAAAAGGCACGGTAACGGGAAGCATGAAAAATTTCGGTAAAAGCTCATTGCAACTGGAGCAAAACTTCAGCGTAAATCTTGCTGAACTGGCAAACCAACTGCCAAAAAAGTTTAGCATTGGCGAAAACCTCAAAGGAACCGTCCGGGCGCAAACCTCAGTGACTGGCAAGCTGGATGAAAAATTCTCCCCTGCCGAGTTAAAAGGCCGGGCAAATTTTCAACTAGAAGGACTGACGATCGTCTTGAAAAAGCCCTCCCTGAACATCAACAACCTGAACACCCGAGTCTCATTCCCTCTGGAGTTTCATGCAGACAAAGGGGTGCGGATTTCGCACCTTGATTTTCACACGGATATCCAGAGCGCGGAAACCCTGAACACCTGGAAAATCAAGACGCTCAAACTCGAGACAGAAATAAAAATGAACGCGTTTCATAATTTGAAATCCGAGTTCGGCACCCTGCCGGTTCAAATAGATACGCGGATTGCGCTGGAAAACCTGAAAAACCCGGCTCTCTCCCTGACTGACCTCAAGGCCGACCTCATCCTGAAGACGGACCTCAAGACCGATGATGTGCGCAACACCCGCGCATCGGGAAACCTCTCCTTCAAAAACCTGTCCGCAATGAAAATGCTGACCGCCGACGAATGGTCTTCCCGATTCAAACTGGAGGCACATGACAAATCCCTCACGCGGGTCCGTATTTCACAGAAAACCCAAATCGATAAACCTTCTTTTCATCGGGATGACTTGGAACTGGCTTTGGAATCGGTCAGCCTGGAAACAGCCAGCCGCCAAAACCTGAAGGAGGGAGAGGTGAACATCGACACTTTTATTTTGCAATCACCGGATCTGGTCACCGCCCGATTGAAAGCGGCTCTTAAAGAATGGGGGAAAAATTTCGAGATAGAAGGGCAAATAGAAAAACTGCAACTGGGTTCCTTATGGGATCACCTGCCGAGCACTATTAAATCTGACCTGGAAAATCTCAAAGCAGGTGGAACCCTGGACATCGACTTAAAGACTAAAGGAAGGCTACCTGAAAATAAAGGCAGTGAAGCAAAACCCGTCACTCCGACCAAACCCTTATGGGCCCGGTTGCTCGTTCCTGCCAACGCAGGCGACAAGGCCCCGGTGGAAATATCAGCAGAAATTAAACTGCACAACGGATTTCTGAACTTTTCGGGCC
>JAPKCW010000143.1:0-5319 GCA_028822815.1 Nitrospinaceae bacterium
TGGTTCAATTCATTCAAAGTGGGCAGACGCCAGTCATTGTGCCCGGCGAATTTTCTGCGTTTTTTCGCGTGATATACTTCAAGGCGTCATACCAGTTGAGGCCTTTTTTCAAATCATGAAAGGAATCGCCTTTCTGCCAGACCAAACCGGATTCAGGGTCCGTCACAGTTCCATTTTTGTTGTCGATAAAACCTACCGCCCCAACAGGAAAAACATTGAGAAAAAAAACAAGGAAGATTGCTGGAGCAAAATATGATACAGCTGGCATGCACTCACCCCTTTTTAAAATTAAGCCTTGATTATACCGGAGAAAAAAAACGGAATGAACCCGAAAATTCATTAAAAACAAAATGTTTTCAAGGGGCTCCCCATTATCCCATGAACCCTGAAAAATAAAGACTTTTCCCGAACAAAACTAATTATGGAATACCTCATAGACAGCATCAGAAATTTTATCACGGCCCTGCCACCCATGTTGCAAATGTTAGCCGGCCTGTTTGCGACCCTCGGAGTTATCAAGCTATTCATGTTGGTGGTGGACTTCATCGAAGACCGCAGAGAAAGAAAGAGTTAAGAGCAGGCACAATCGTCTGCGATGTGCCTTTATAATTGAAACTGCATACGGTCACGAGCCAGAACCAATTCACCGCCATAAATGGCGGATACGGTTTCGCGCATGACATCCATATCACAGGGCGGGTAGAAATGGGTGAGGCAAAGCGTTTTGCAGCCGGCCTCTTTCGCCAGCTTGCCTGCCAGCGAGGGAACCAGGTGCCCCGCTATTTTTTCTTCATCAGGCATGGCGCACTCCAGGATCATGAGGTCGGCCCCTTGCCCCAGATCAATCATGCCCTGGCAATAATCAGTATCTCCGGACAATGCCACCGACTTTCCGGCAGGGTTTTCAAACCGATAGCCCCGGCTCATCTCTATATGCCGGACTTTTTTGAAGGTAACCTGGTGGCACCCAAACTTTCTTGACCCCTCGTCAATTTCGGTGACGTGGACTTGGTATTCGGTAGGGACGAGCCAATGCTTGAATGCAGACATGAGTTTATCGAAAAACTCCTGAAATCCCGGTCCAGCCACAATTTCCAAATCCTTTTTTCGTGCAGAGAGCTGGTATCGGGCTCCGAATAAAAAGGGGATCAAATCACATATATGGTCGGGGTGGTTGTGGGTGAAAAAAATCCGGTCAATATCGTGGTAGGTGATTCCCAGATGCAACAGTTGTTTCAGGGTTCCATAGCCGAAATCAACCAGGGTATTGGTGCCCTCTTCCTGAATGAGTACGCCAGATGAGTTGCGCTCTAACGATGGCACTGCGGTACCAGAACCCAGTATGGTAATGTTCATAGCCAGCCCGTAATTGCAATTGTAAATCACCCCAGCTACCCCATTCGGGGCTAGTTGCCTCGGGGGCGGAAAATGCCGAACGAGCTGGTATAACCGTGCAAAAAGGTAGTGTTGCCCACCGGTCCAATTTCTCCATTGCAGAAAAATCCTCCCAGAGGAATCTTCCCCAGTTTGCCGAGGAACATATCGGTATCGTGATTGGCTTTGCCATAAAGATGTTTTCCGCGACCCAGGCAGGAAAACAACAGAGCTCCTTCGGCGTTTTCAGCATTCCCCTGTTTTAGATAACGGGTCAACATGACATCCAGATCTTCTGCCGACATCTGTTTATCGCGCAGATGAAACTGCACCAGTTGTCCGTTTCTTAACAAGGCACCTATAGCCAGAGCGCCACTCTCCCGATCAGCCCCCATTAAATTACGGATGAGGAAATCTCCCTGTTTCGGGTTGTCTTTCATGGGGTCCATTTCTATTCCCAGAAACAGAGAGGTTTGCAGTAGATTTTTGTCAGCGTCCGATAAAGTTTCGTGGAGTTCCTGGATCACTTCCAATGGGAGCGTCCCCTCCAGCTCCTTCAACATGTTTTGCTCACACTGAGTGATTTGCATGGGTTTGCCAATGGGACGGCACCCCTGCGCGACAATAGTATCAACTTCGATATCGCCGCTTAACGCGATGCCCACCAATCCGCTATGATAGATTTTGTCTCCGAGATACAGGGCATTGCCCCCCAAGGCCTGGGCGCCGCTGGCGAGTCCGCCAACTTTTTTACTGCTGGGATAGGCAAAATCCACCCCGGCCAGAAACTCTTCGCCTCGGAATGAAAAGGGGTCTGCCAGAAAAACAAAATGCGGGTTGTCTTCCACATCCACCTTCAACCACTCCCTCCAGACAGAAGGGGAGGTGTCCTGATCCGGCAGATCGGTGGTCTCGAGTTGCAGGGGCTGGATTTTTACACCGGGCAGCTCTGCACAGGTGATGCTGAGTGCCGCCTGTTGCTCCGCCTCTTCGCCATTGCCGATGATCCCTCCTCCAGAACAACCAAAGAGCAGGCCGGGTTTGAAATACCGGCTGATTAAATCAGGAACCTTGTCATAAAATTCGCTGAACTGGGGCGAAACAAACACGATGGTCAAATCGGCATGGTCTTTGCCAAGTTGGCGGATGGCAAGTTCAGCCGCTTCTTGTACAGCACTGTCAATATCTGTTTGCCGAGACAGAGCGGAAACCCATTTCATAAAAACTCCTTTTTTTTGCCGGCGAGCCGCCGGAGGCAGATAGCAAGAGCCATCAAGCCATAGGGTATTGTTATTAGTGGTGCTGCAGAGAAAATTAGCGAATAAAATAGAAATCCTAAAATATTAGATGCTAAATTTCCGCTGAGGATTTTCCCGTAAGAAACTGGGTCGCCGATTCAGCGGATTCGGTTCCATTCTGGATGCAATCGGGTATCCCGATCCCGCGGTAGGCGCTTCCTGCCAGGAACAGGCCTGGAAAATTTTCCAAATCTTTCATGATGGAATCAATATGCCTGGAATGGTTCACATGGTATTGCACATTGGATTTTCGATTGTGAAAAACTTTGCAGAATACCGGTTCTTCTTCGATTCCCATAATTTCCTTAAGGTCCTGCCTGACCAGGGTAGCTAGGGTTTGTTCGTCTTTTTCGGCGATATCTTCCTGCAATGCGCCTCCGAGATAACAGCGAAGCATGACATATCCTTCTGGAGCCCGATGGGGAAATTTTGATGAGGTCCAGGTACAGGCAAGAATGCTCCGGCCTTCACATTTGGGAACGACAAACCCAAATCCATCCAGAGCGTGGGAAAAACCTTTCCTTTTATACGCAAGAGTAACGGTGGCGGTGGAAACATATTTGATTTGTTGTAAGATCTCAGCGGCATTGGGCGCAACCGGTTGCAGGAGCCGGGCAGTAATATGACCGGGGGTGGCCAGTATCAGTGCGTCGGCTTTGTTTTCGCCGCCGCCTTTTAACTTTACGCACCAGTCGCCTTCCTTCCCAGAAATGGATTCTACCCTTGCTCCGGACTGGAATTGAATATCAGGGGATTTTTTAATTATTGCTTCGACCATTTCCCCCAAACCATCTTTCAAAGTCATGAACAAGGTGTAGTTATTTGCAGGACGTTTATTGGCGTTTAAGAGCATGGCTTTTTTTCTTGCCAGCATTCCAATAATGAGGGATCGGTATTTGCGTTCGGTCGCGACAAACATGGGAAAGGTACTGCCAATACTCATGGTTTCGGGGTCGCTGGCATAAATGCCAGCCAGCATGGGCTCGGCCATTTTTCTCAACGCTTCTTCGCCCATCCGCCTGCGGATAAATGAGGCCAGGCTCTCATCGCTTTCATCCACTTTTTTAGGGATCACAAGATCAAACGCCATGCGGATTTTTCCAGCCCAACTGAACAGGGGCGTCAGGGCAAAAGGCAAGAACTTGGTGGGAATCATCAGGCTCAGGCCATCCGGCATGGAAACCAGCTTGCCTCCGGTGTACACATAAGTGCTGGGGGTTCCCGCATTGGTTCCGACCAAATGGTCTGCAATACCAAGTTGTTCACATAATTGGATAGCTGCGGGTTTTTGCGAAATAAATGAATCTGGCCCCCGTTCTACGATGAACCCCTCAGACCTTTCTGTCGCGATTTTTCCGCCAAATTGGTCCCCACCTTCAAGCAGGGAACATTCCAGCGGAGTTCCTGATGATATTTTCCTCTGGATACGGTATGCCGCCGCCAACCCGGCGATGCCGCCTCCTATAATAATGATTTTTTTCATGGGCGCATTATGTCAGGTTTCCTATACTCCCGCAACACGCCTGGCCTGCGCGTTTTCCAGGCTGTGGATAACGTTATTGCTATTTGGGCATAGGATTTGGTATATTTTAAAAGTTCCATTAATATACTATGAGGCCAGCCCATTAATTTTGTCAGGAGATGCGACAATGTCTAATTCTGCCGCAGTTTTGAAAGAAGCTGTTGAATTCGAGAAAAAAGCCTTGGAAAAATACGAAGAGGCCGCCGCTTTGGTGAAGCACACTGAAACCAAAGAAAGCATTGAAAAAATAACTTCCGAAAAAAAACAGGCCATTGAGTCCATGCATTGGATCATCATGGCGGAAGCGGGAGAAATCGAAACCGAGAAACCCGCAGAGGCCGTAGAAGGTGAAGAGGCCAAGAGTGGAGCCAGCAAATGTCCTTTCTCAGGCGCATTAGCTGAAATGGGCATAGATATCACTAAAATGTCCAAGGATGAAGCCATGGAAAAAATGGGAGATATGTCAAAATTATTCCCTGGGCATTCAGACTCCTAACCCTGCCATGACCCTGAAGACCCCTTTCGAACTACTGATAGAATGCGGAGGGTGTGGGCTTGAAAATTTGATTCCCGGATTCACTCCTGAGGTACCGGCTGTATGTAACCAATGCCGCGAAAACATGTTGGCTTACGATTTGCCGCAAACCCATCAAGGTCATACCTGCGATTCCTGTAACCGGGCTTATTTGCTCAAAACAGAGACAGAATTCGTAGATGGAGAATCGGAATGCCAATGCGGGAGCCGGGATTTCACAGAATTAGACCTTAAGGATTTCGCTGACCAAACTGCCCAACCCAAAACATCGAAACCAGATGATGACGGCCCTGATTTTGACTGGTGCCGTCCTGCACCGGATGATTCTCCCCAAGATGACTTTAACGAAATATTTGATGACAACCCGGGATTTTAGTAAACCACCTTCTAAATTCCTGTTAAACCTTGGTAATTATCAGATTTCCCCCTTCCCTGACCCTGCCCTTTATCATTGAAATCATTAAATTTATTTATCAAAGCCTTGGAAAACCTTTTATAATGTTGGCTTATTCTACAAAAGTTAACCTTTGTTAAACGTGTGTATGAAAGAGAAAAAACCCATCAATGGACCAACTTGGGAAGCTAACCTG
>JAPKCW010000144.1:0-5314 GCA_028822815.1 Nitrospinaceae bacterium
ACCCATCTGGCATTTGTCTGTCCTGGGAACCGGACTGGGCACCGCAGGAAGAGTAGCCACTAGGCGTGGGGCCAACTAGCAATAGCTTTTGCTGGCGAGCAAAGATATTGCAACTTGCCAGCGGAGGTTCTCCGCTAAAAAACCTGACTTTTAGGAAACACTTGATGATCGCAAAAAATAGGATTCGGCTTTTCCACCCGGTTATTCAATCCCTTTGGGTTGCTTTTTTATTGTTGGCAGTGTGTGGGCCAGGTTCGGCACTGGCTGATCCTGACAACAGTGGCACCGATGAGATTTTTGGTGGCCAGATTCTTTCGCTCACCGCGAAAAAACCGCCATTGAAGCCTTCTAATGATCCGAGATTCCAGGATAATAAAGACGGGACCGTTACGGACTTGAAAGAGGGATTGATGTGGAAGCAGATTGATATCTATCAGGAAAAAAAGATTTGGATCAACTGGGAGGACGCACAAACTTTCCTGGAAAAATTCAATAAGGATGCCTTTGCCAGTTTTTCGGACTGGCGCCTGCCGACCCGCAAGGAATTGGAGTCCCTCTATGAGGAGAATAAGGACATTCCCTGGAAATACTATTGGACCGAAAATGTGATTCATATTGATCCCATCTTCGGTTATTCCAGTTGTTGTTTCTGGTCCAGCGAGCTTTATAAGGACAAGTATGCTTGGGGGTTTAACTATATCCGTGGCAAAAGCTACCCCAGCATGAAAGGGGGGCCGAGCCTGTCTTTGTCCACTGTCAGGCCGGTTCGAGTGGTATTGAAATAAAAAATTGCACGCTAAAGGGCTATAGGTTGGGTTGAAGAGGTAAGGCTATGATAAATATTTTCGCCGAAGCCAATTGCAATCGTTATGTGCGCGATGAATGTCAGTATTGTCATGTCTACGAACCGCTTAGTCAGATACCCAAGAGCCATTGGCATTTAATGCCGGAGCAGGCTCAAATCATGGTGGATAAAATTCTCCAGCTGGAGGTGTTCCATGAATTGGCCAAGAGAGAAATTAATCTGACGGGCGGGGAGCCGTCACAAAACCCTCATATCGTTGAAATTTTTAAAATCTTCAGGAAACTGACGCCAAACGTACGGATTCATACCAACCTGGACATAAATTCAGAAAAATCTCAGCGTTGGCAAAGATTGGTTGAAATTATGAAATTCTCCGGACGTGTGGACTTCACTTTGTACCCAACTGTTTGGGAGTCGCGACAAAAACCACTTCTTGTTAAAATTCTGGGACTTCAAAAGGAATTGATCGTCAACATGATCTTTGAAAAAGTGTCGGACTTGTTGAGCCAGATTGAAACTTTGATCACGTTTTTTGGAGAACGGGAAAAGAAATTTCAGTCCGTCTTGTCTCTGCTCGGGATATATCGTGCGAAGCTTGAAAGTCTGTTGGGAGAAAACCCTGAATGTAGTGAAAGAGCATTTTTAAAGCATATGGAAGGTGTTGAAAATTACATTTGTACGGACAATTTTACTTTTGGGCTGAATATGATCCCGGGATTTTATGTGGATAAAAATGGGGTGCGGGCCATGAACTCTCAACCTTTTCCCAAGGATTTTAACTTGCTGGAATGCACCATACCCCGTGGTACGATCGAAATTATTACCGTTCAGCAAACCGGGGAAATAACCCCTTGCTGTGATGTTGGCAACCTGAAGTGTCAGCCCAAGTTTGGCAATCTCTTGATGGATTCGCCAGCAGAAATTATGAGCCAGTTAGAGGTGTCCCGGAAAAAGATGGTTTCAGGGGCTTTAAAAAATATCCAAAACATGAACAGTGGTAAAGCAGGAGAATGGGTGGAAGAAGGAATTCCCCCGTACTGTGTTTGATTATGAGTGAAGACGAAAAAGAACTGGACTCTGATTCCGAGGAATCAAACTCCGGGAAAGAGGAATTAAGCTCCGAAGAAGTGGCGAGCGGGGAACCGGATGCTCCGCTTGAGGCTGGGGAGCCTGAAGATTCGGAGTTTGAAGAAGAGGGAGAAGAGGTTGAGTTTGACCTGGATGCCCAGATAGAAGAATTTAGGTACCAGATTGAGGAAGATCCGGAGAACTGTGTTCATCATTACAATCTGGGCGAAGCCCTGGCGGAATTGGGGCAGTCGGAAGAAGCCCAGGAAGCTTTTGAACAGGCTTTGTTGTTGGATAAAGACCAGGCCTTCGGTGCCATCATTCATTTTGGCATTGGCAACCTTTATTACCACCAGTTGATGTCGGGGATTCAATCCACAGTGGTAAAAAGTTCTGTGGGCCTGCATTCACAACACAGGGCGGGGGCTCAAATTTCCTCGGTGAATGATGATGATTATGCCACTCCTCTACGCGAGTTTGAGGCGGCTGTCCAGGATCTTCCGAGCTTGCAGGCGGATGAGGAAATTATGGAGTATATCAGCACGAACGTGCCTCAGCAAATAGCCACGGTTTATTACAAGTGGGCCTCGGACTTGTTTGACAAGGCACGGCAAATTGACAATTATGGCGATGAAGTCAAGGACATCAAGAAGGGATTGAAACACTTGAAAAAAACAATCGAGATTGATCCTAATCACTCACAGGCCAACCTGATGGTCAAATATGGAAAAAAGATGCTTCAGGAGGGTTTCAGCATCTATGATGAATACGGGTTTGTAGCTAAGGAAATCCAGGGCACTGGGTAGCCGAGAGATTCCTGTCGGGAGTGTAATATGCCAAATATAGATGAATTGATCCGGGACCGATTGAGCAAGGACGGACAAGTGCTGAACTTGAAAGCTCAATTCTTGCGAGAGGTGGGCGCGATAGAACTGGTCCAGAAGGAAAGTTTGAAAGAAGTCCGAGCCTTGGACCTATCGCAGAACGGCATTGGAGATGAAGGGGTCAAGGCTCTTGCCCAATCAACAGTACTGGTCAATTTAAGAAATCTTAATTTAGCTTCAAACAGTATCACTGATATCGGTGCAAAATATCTTGCCACATCGAAGCATTTGACCAAACTTCGCAGTTTGCAGTTGGTGGTCAATGACATTTCTGAGCAAGGTGAAAAAATGCTCAGAAACTCTACGGACTTGTTAAGTCTGACATCCTTGAAGTTCAGAGTTTAAAAGGAGATTGCTAATTTATTCGAACATTTTCTCTGGTGGGCAAAGAGTTATCCCGGCTTGATGAGCCTTTGCTATCTGCCCCCCGGCGGCTCGCCGGTAGCCAAAAGACAAAAAATAGCGACATCCAATGCAAAAGTTAAGAACTCAACAGGGCTGGGGCCGGGATTTTATCTTTCACAAGGCATTGATACTTAAGGAGTTTTTCTCCCCGGTTTGTGGCGGATATTAAAGGCTTGACTTCCTGTGGGGGGTTTGATATTTTCAGGCCACCATAGCCAGACCCTGATGGTTTTGAGGGAAAATCCGTTGTTTTGCTACGGAAGTAATTTCAGTCGGAACTACGGAACTAAAGGTATTGAGCACAAATCACCGAAGAGGTTGATGAACAATAAAGTTTATAAGTTGTTTCGAGTTTTACCTTTAATTAAGCTTCGAAAGGGGGAGCACATGAGAAAGACTGTAATAGCATTATTGGCAGTATTTTTTGTATTTTCCGTTACCATTGCCAGCGCAGGCGTTTCCACCATCGCTGCCGGGAAATCCAGCGTTTGTTTTAATGCCGGTTGGAATATTGTCAACCTGAGCGAAGACAAGGCAACAACGGTACACATCAATGTTGGGCCGATCGGGTATTCTTGGAATAAGAATTTTGACCGGACACTGGAACCAGGAGGATTTTTAAGTCATGCTCTGCAGCCGAAATCCACCTTTGATAATAAAGGTCCGGGACCTATCCAGTTGAACTGTCAGAAGCGAGACAACAATGCCTCGCATGACTGGAAAATAGATCCTGGTTCTCAGAAGACCTATCAGGTCGATTACCATCTGGACCATGTAAGGCCTGGTACGTATATTGAGCCGGGTATGGGTCAGCCGGAAGGTACCGAGCGCGGTCTCTTCAGCCAAAGAGGCGATGCCACTGGTGGTACGCAGAACGAAGCCTCACGTTAAGCTTAGCATTAATTATTATGCCGGGGGGCTTGCCCCCCGGCATTTTTTTTTGATTTTTGTCTGGCAGGAAGAATAAAATAAGATATCAATGGATTGAGATTAGAAAAACTATGAGCGAAAACAGGTTAGTGGATAATGGGGATGGCACGGTTACCGATGCGCTGACCCAATTGATGTGGATGCAAAACGACTCCTATTTGGACCTGTCGAAGTTCGTCAGTTACAGGGCAGCTTTAAAATATTTGCATAATAAAAATGCGGAGTCTTTTGCCGGTTATAACGACTGGCGGCTTCCCCATAAAAGAGAGGCTCACTCCCTTTTTGATAGAGATAAATCCCTGAATGACAAGTACGGCATGGTCATACATCTTGATCCTGTATTTACCGAAGGCTGCGGGTTCGATACCTGGACCAGTAATACACGGGGTAAAATCACCGCTTATTGCTATTCTTTTAACAGTGGTACAGGTGGGCATAAGGAAGTCGATGATATCCTCAATACCAGTGCTCGACTGGTGCGCGGGGAATTTGATAATTCAAAAACCAAGGTTGGCCATGTGCCTGAAGTCAGAGATATGATTACTCAGGGCGGCGGTTGGCGATAACTAAAGGGTCGGCTCCTAGGCGTAGGGCCAACTAGCAATAGCTTTTTAAGCCGGGAAAACTCTTTGCCCGCGGATGTTGGTGGTATTCAACCTTAGCTCTTACCCTCTCAGGGCATGCGTGATATGCAACCATTGACTTCATGCCCGGCACGGGTAAAGGCAAATGAAGAGAGATATCACGCGTGCCCCGAAGGGGTAGAAAATGTCCAAGTAAATTGGAGATCCCCTGAAAATCTTCTGGGCCAATTGGCAAGGGTTTACAGGGATTTGGGCAGTTGTCGGTTTTTCCGTGGGATTTGAATTTTCCTGTGAAAATTCAGAGGTTTCCGGACATAGGGTTACTTGAATTTGGCTTGAAAACCCGGTGTCCGGGTGGTATTTTAATAAAAACTAAACATTGTTTATTTATATAGGTTCAGGAGAGAAGCACTCGTCTCCAGTCTCATTTTTTTAGGTCAATATGTGTTCTGCGGTTTCCGGGATAGGGATATATTAGCCGAGGCTGAATGAGTGAGCGAGAATCATAGAGTGTTTTTTATTTTGCTGACGAGTTCGAGGTTTGGTTGTGGTGGAATCAAAAACCAATTGGGTCAAAAAAGATAATGGCACTGTAGAAGACACTGAGAATGATGTGATGTGGGTGTTGAGGGATTCCC
>JAPKCW010000008.1:0-22433 GCA_028822815.1 Nitrospinaceae bacterium
AGGTCCGGGTCAACATGGGCGATGATTTTTTCTTTCTTCATGAACAGCTCCAGCCCCACTCGACGTGGCCAGCGTGACGCTGGACCCGACTAGCAATAGCTTTTTATTGCTAGCAACAACTCTTCTTGGCTCAACGAGCCCTTGCCTGCTCCCTCCGGGCGTGGCCCGGTCAGTAAATCGGGTTATGGAAATAGTACAGGGCATCGTCTCCGGGGTTGATGGTGTAATCAGGCAGGCTGGAGCAATGCTCAAGGGATATTTTCCACTGTGAACCTTCCCGGGTAAACACATAATTGCAAACGCTGTGTTGCCGCTCATCGGTATCGTTTGATTTGGAGGTGATGCTGATAATTTCATCCACCAGAACATAGCTCACTTCTTTGCCCACTTTCCCGCTGAGAATTTGGCGTTGAGTCTCGCATTTCATATCTCTGAAATCGGACATCATCTGCCGGTAATCCTTGACCCTGTTTTCCAGCAAGGCGCGTTTATCATCCGCCATAATGACCAGGCTTTTAGCATAAAACTGTGGAAGTTTTTCGGGTTGGGTGCAGGTCAACGCGTCTAATTTTTTGAGAATGTCAGCGAGACTATCCGTTGCAGCTGCTAAAACCTGACTGCTGAATACCAGTGAAAATACTAAAACCAATCCTGCTACAAAGCTGCGTTTTTTCATTTAAAATCTCCAAAAATCCGGTCAGCGACCGGTGGCTACTGCAATAGCTTTTATTGGCGAGCAAAGAGTTATCTCGGCTCAATCAAGTTCTTGCCCATTGGATCCAGCGTCACGCTGGCGGCCGCTGGCCGGTTAGGGAAAGTTTTGTAGAATAATTTCTACTGTTTCTCCATCCTGAGCCCAGCCGAAAGTTCCGGACCCTGCAAAGGTGGTGATGATTCCGCTGGTGTCCACTTTACGGATTCGGTTATTTCCCATATCAGAAATATACAGATTGCCTTTTGAGTCGAAGGTGATGGCTGAAGGGCTTTTGAGCATAGCTTTGGTGCCCGGGCCGCCGTCACCAAAAAAACCTTGATAGCCTGTGCCCGCAACGGTCATGATGTTTCCATCCTTCGTGATTTTTCTTACTATATGAGAGTTCATGCCGACGATATGCAGTTCCCCGGTCGGGCTCATAGCCAGGTAGTCCATATTGCGAATTCCCGCTTTCAATGCCGGACCGCCATCTCCCGTATTTTCATGGTTGCCGTTCCCCGCGACGGTGGTGACAATACCCTTGGTATCTATTTTGCGGATCATGTTATTGGCACCATCGGCGATATACAGATTGCCTGCCTTATCGGTGACCAGAGCGCTGGGGTCCCGGAACGCGGCTTCAAGTGCCGGGCCGCCATCGCCATAGTAGGCCGACTCTCCGGTGCCAGCGATGGTGGTGATTTCCCCCTGGGCAGAAACTTTGCGGATCTGGTGATTGAGCCGGTCGGAGATAAACATATTCCCCTTATGGTCAAAAGCGATGTCTGAAAAGGTGGTGATTATCGCCAGTTCTCCGGTTTGAACTTTACCTTTGTATTTGCTTTTGGCAATAGATGCCAGATAGTTCTTGGAGACCGTTCCCAGAACTTGGCGCATGATCCCCTTTTTATCCACTTTTCGAATGAGACTGGTGAACCCGCTGGGGCTGACGATGAATATTTCTTCTTTGTTGTTCAACTTCAAGGATGTCGCTCCATAGATGGAAGCTTTCAGGGCGGGCAGGCCATCACCGATATTTCCGCGGATTCCGTTTCCCGCGATGGTTTGGATAATTCCGTCCGGTGAAACCCGACGAATGCGGTAGTGTCCTTTATCTGAAATGATCACGTTGCCTTTTTTGTCAACGGCGATACCGTGGGGAAAACTCAATTTCGCCCCGGTAGCCGGGCCGCCATCTCCGGCAAACATCTTCACTCCGTTTCCTGCAACGGTTTCGACACTGCCGCGACGGGGGTCTATCCGGCGAATGCGGTAATGCGACCGATCAATAATCAGTATTTTGCCATCCTGATCCAAGGCCACTCCAAAAGGCAGGTATAAATTGGTGTCACGGGCTATTTCAGATTCACCGTTGTAATCCTGCTGTCCAGTTCCCGCCACGGTCCGAATCATTCCCTGGGTATCGACAGAACGGATGCGGTTATTATTTCGGTCGGCGATGTACAGGATGCCGTTTTTATCCACCACTATGCCGGTTGGTCCGGCGATACTGGCGCGATAGGAGGGCCCATTATCACCCATGAAAAAGAAGCTGCCATCGCCGGCAACAGTAGTGATGATTCCCTGTGGATTGACTTTCCGCACCCGGTTGTTTTCGCGATCGGCGATATAGAGATTTCCTTTTTTATCCAGGGCCAGCCCAAAAGGTTTTGACAATTGCGCTTTGGTGGCAGGGCCTGAATCACCGCTATACCCGTCCCCTCCATTGCCGGCAAAAGTGGTGATGGTGCCCTTATTGTCCACCACGCGGACCCGGTTATTGGAACGGTCGGAAATATAAATATTCCCCTTATCATCGACCGCGACTCCGGAAGGCAGGTTGAGCTGGGCTTGGGTAGCTTTTCCGCCATCACCGCTGAAACCTGCGGTTCCGTTACCCGCGACAGTAGTGATGATTCCCCGGGTGTCCACTTTTCGAATGCGGTGGTTATTGCGGTCTGCGATATAGAGGTTGCCTTTTTTATCGAAGGTTAAACCGGCGGGTGTTTTCAGCTGTGCTTCGGTGGCTTTTCCCTTGTCGCCACTGAAGCCGGACTCGCCTGTACCCGCAAAGCGGGTCATGTTCCCAAGGGTGTCTACCCGACTGATGATATTGTGATCACGCATGGCAATATAAATATTGCCTTTTTTGTCGACGGCGATTCCATCGACCAGCGAAATTTCAGTGTCTGTGGCCTTAATCGTTTTTGCCCACACAGGGGAAATCGCTACCCATAAAAAAATATTCAGCACGATCAAAAGTTTAAGATTTTTTAGCATGTTCAAACCTCTTTATGAGCGGAAAAACGCCGTGAAAACCCCATTTTCCTCCCTGAAAATCCAGAAAAAAACAATACAAGGGGAAAGTGGATTTTTTGCCCTTTTTGCTATTTGGGACAACCCAGTTTCAGGATAGCTTTGCCCCGCCAAACTCCATCGTTCGTGGGGGTAAAAGCTTTATCTGTCGTTTAAACAGGCAATTATACGTCGCAGAAAATTGATGTCAAATATTATCTCGTTGGGCTTGAGAGAGTAAAAATGTTATCATTTAACCCATCATGAAAACCCTGTTAATTTTCCCGGCACAGTGGTATCCCACTCAGCCGTATTTGAGCACACCCTATCTGACAGCCTATTTGCGGGCCAAAGGCTGGGATGTGGATCAAAGAGATTTTAACATAGCGTCTTACGACCATTTTTTGTCGGCGCCCCTTTTGCAAAAAGCTGAAAAGCTGATGGCTCAGCGCTTGCAATCGCTCAAAAGCCAGAATTCGCTGTCGATGAAGGAGAAGTCCCATCTGGATGTGCTGGCGACGGGATTGAAATTCTCCGAGCGGATCATTGCCGGAGTCGATGAGGCCAAACGGGTCATGCGAACGCCGGAACGGTTCTTCGATTTCCCCAGCTACCAGCAGGCGGATATGCTGATCAAATCTGCCCTGAAACTGGTTTCTGATGCACATGCCCCGGCGGTTTTCAGCTTGTCTACTTTCGAAAGTGGTATCGGTGCGGAAGAGTCCACCCATAGAGCGCATGAGGCCACTTGCGATGGGAAGACCAATCCCTTCATCCATCTATATGAAAGCGTTTTGATTCCCGGTGAAAACTGGCAGGATTACGATGTCGTAGGCATTTCTATTGTCGGCATCTCGCAGATCATCCCTGGGCTGACTTTAGCCCGGCAACTCAAAGAAAAGTTTCCGCACCTGCATATCACCCTCGGCGGTCCCATTTTCAGCGTCAACGCCGGACAGTTGATCGGCCACCCGGAATTTTTTGATGATTTTTGCCACAGCATAGTGACCTTCGAGGGGGAAGAGCCCCTGCATAGATTGCTCACCGCGCTCAAGGCCGGAGATGCGTTGTCCACTGTGCCCAACCTGATCCATCTGGATGGACAAGAAGTGGTGCAAAACAAAGAACGTGTGGAACTGCGCTTCGAAGAAATTCCCGGTCCGACCTTTGACGGTCTGCCGATGCACAATTATCTGTCTCCATACCCGATCATCCCTGTTTTACAGAGCCGGGGTTGCTATTGGGGTAAGTGTACATTCTGCACACATAGTTTTGTTTACGGACACCGCTACGGCAAACAGAAAACGCATGCCATGGTCGATGAGCTGGAAGCATTGATGAAAAAATACAACACGAAATATTTTACCTTTTCCGATGAGGCGGTTTCACCGCACGCCCTCAACGATGTGTCGGAATTGATGATCGAACGCGGGGTGGAAATCTGTTCCCTGGCATTGCTGAAATTTGAAAAGGTGATGGATGATAAATTATTCGCGAAAATGAAAAAAGCCGGATTTGCTTTCCTGATGTTTGGACTGGAAAGCGCCAACGATCGAGTGCTGGCTCTCATTGATAAGGGAACTTGCAAGGAAGTGGAACGGGATAGTCTACAAAAAAGCCATAAGGCGGGTATCTGGAACCATACGTTCCTGTTTTTCGGGTTCCCTACCGAAACGCGGCCCGAAGCTCAGGAGACCATCGATTTTCTGCGGGACAACCTGGACTCCATCCATTCCTTTGGGCCGGGAGTGTTCCTGTTGAATCGGGATTCCAGTTGTTACCAGTACCCGGAAAAGTTTTCCATCGAACGCATCATCGAAGACCCCGACCGAAACATCGCCATGAACCTGGATTTTGTCGCTACAGAAGGCATGTCCCGCAAAGAGGCCGGCGAAATGAACAGCCAATGCATCAAAATGGCCGAGGAGTTATTTCCATCGCTTGAAATGTGGGGCACATTGCCACGGGAACATTTCCTGCTTTATCTCGACAAGTTTGGCAAAGAAGCACTTAACGGCAAACAGCCGCCAGCAGAAGAAGAGAAAGTTCTTTGTCGGGCTTAACCCCTTCACAGGGGAGGAAACGAGTAATAACTGTTAATGGTGAGCAAAGAGTTGCTGTTAAGAAAAGCTTTGAATAGCTGAACGATTACTTGTAAATGAAATCACTACTCATATTTCCACCAGACTGGTTACCTTCCGAGCCTTACCTGAGCCTGCCGTCACTGGCGGCGGTCCTGCGTCCGGCGGGGCATGATGTCTCGCAACTGGATGTCAATGTCGAGATGTATGACCTGTTTTTCAGTACGCAGTTTCTAAAGCATGTGGCGCAACGTATTGCCAGCGAACTTGGCCACCTTCAACATGAACAAAAAGAACGGGCGCTGGATGAGGAAGAACAGGAGTTGATGAAACGGCTCCTCACCTGCACCCCGGAATTGTTCCAACAGTTTTCCACGGATGTCGAGAAGGCCAAGGAAATTTTGCGCTCAAACGCCTTCTACGATATCGACCAGTTGGAATGGGCAACAAACTGCCTGCACGAAACCATGGCGCTGGTCTCGCTGGCTTATTATCCGGCGCAAATCTGTTTCCCGCCCATCGAGACCGATATCGTTTATAAACCGTTCATGTCCTCGGAAATCCTGGAAGCGGTTGATGACGACCAGATAAATATCTATCGCGACGTTTACAGGATGTTGATTCGCCCGGTGATGGAGCGCGAACGCCCGGCGATGGTCGGCATTTCGGTGGTGCAGCAAAAACAACTCATCGCTACTTTCACCTTCTGCAAAATGATCAAGGAAGAGTTTCCCGCAACGCATATCACCCTGGGCGGGAACATCATCACCCGCATCCGCGATACCCTGCCTGAAATAGAAGGACTGTGGCAGTGGTTTGACAGCGCCGTAGTTTATGAAGGTGAATCGGCTTACCTGCAATTGACCGAAGCGGTAAAAAGCGGTGGCGATTTCGCGAAACTGCCCAACCTCATCTACAAGGACGAGTCCGGCATTCACGTCAACAAGGAAGTCTGCGCCGAAAATCTGGCTGAACTGCCGCCGCCGGATTTTGACGGACTGCCGCTGGAAAAATATTTTGTGCCGCATCTCATCCTGCCCTATCTCGCGACACGCGGGTGTTATTATGGGCGTTGCACATTCTGCGACCATTTTCAGGGATATGTCGAAGGCTTCCGTACCAAACAGGTGGACCAGATAACAGAAGAAATCAAGTTCCTCAAAGACAAATACGGCACCCGATTTTTCCATTTCACCGATGAGTCCTATCCCCCGGCATTGTTCCAGAAACTTTCACGCAAATTGATCGACGATAAACTCGATATCGCCTGGACCACGCATATGCGCTTTGAAGAATCCCTGCTGGACGAACAAGTTTGGCAAGATGTGGGGGAATCGGGGTGCAAATATCTGCACTTCGGCTACGAGTCGGGCAACCAGCGCGTACTCAAACTCATGGACAAGTCGACAAAACTCGATGCCATAGAAACCAATCTACGCATGTCGTCCGAAGCGGGAATCTGGAATCACCTGATGGGGTTCTTCGGCTTCCCCGGCGAGACTAATGAAGAGGCCGATGACAGTAAAGCCTTTGTTGAAAAAAACTCGGCTCACATCCACTCCCTCGGGTTCATGACCTTCGTGCTGGGGAAATACAGTCCGATAGCGTTCGAGCCGGAAAAATATGGCGTCAGCTACTACAAAAATCCGGAATGGGATCTGGCGCTCGACTACTACTTCACCACCAAAGACGGACTCACCATTCAGCAAGCTCTGGATGTGTTCGATGAGTTCGAGCTAAAGCACAACACGAAATGGGATTTAAGAACCTCCGTTCGCGAATACGTCTTCCTCTATATCGATAAATACGGATCGAATAACCTACCCCAGTTGGAAATGACCGAAGAACAACGCCAGCAAATGCAACACACCGCCATTGGCATGACCTAGGCCACCGCCGCCACTAGGCGTGGGGCCAGTGTGGCGGTGACGCTTCGCGACCGCCTTCTGGTCATCCTGAGCTTGTCGAAGGATCAACCTCCCCCTGCGTTGTATTCTTCATTAGCCTTTACCCTTTCTACCCCTTCGGGGAATGCGTGATGTCCTCTTCACTTGTCTTCATGCCCTGAAAGGGTAAAATTTAAGGAAGAATATCACGTGCGCTTGAGTATCCTGTCCGCTTTTAGGGTAATGCAGTGCTGGCCCCACGCCTCTAGCGGCTCGGGAGCGAAGCGAGCGTCTGCCGCCGCACTGCCTGCCCCTGCTAAGGGGCTATTTGCCGATGCAGAATTGGCCGAAGATTTTATCGAGCAGGTCTTCTTCGAAAGTTTTGCCTAGTATGATTCCCAGATGTTCCATGGCCAGGGTGACGTCTACGGCTACGAGTTCTTCTGAATAGCCTTCACTAAGACTTTTCCCCGCGTTTTGTAACGCGTGGGCGGCTTGGTGTAGATGATCGCGGTGGCGTTCGCGGGTGATGATGAGGGATTCCCCAACCCGTTCTCCGCCGATGGCTTTTTGGTAGAGGGCTTCTTTGAGGGAGTCGAATCCGTTCAGAGTTTTAGCGGACAGGGTGAGCGGTTTTTCGTTTGCCAGAAAATCTTTGATTTTGTCCGGTTGCCATGAGGCCGGGAGATCGGATTTATTGAGCACCACCAGTTTGGGTTTTTCGCCCACTTCGTGCATTAACAGTTTGTCGTTGTCGTCCAGCGGTTGTGAGGTGTCGAATATTACCAATGCGAGGTCGGCTTTTTCCAGTGCTGACCGGGTTCTTTCTATGCCTTTTTTTTCGATCAGTTCCGGCTTAGCGCGGAGTCCCGCCGAATCAATGATGACGATATGGATATCTTTGATACGGGTGCGTTCTTCCAGGGTGTCGCGGGTGGTTCCTGCTATGGGAGTGACGATGGCGCGGTCTTCTTGTAACAAGGCATTGAGCAGGCTGGATTTCCCGACATTGGGTTTACCAACGAGGGTGACGCGCATTCCTTCCCGCACGATTCGCCCCTGGCGAAAAGAGTCAACCAGTTCTCTCAGTTCGGTCTCGACCTGTTGAATATTTTTTTGTGTGGTTTCCCGTGACTCGAAGGTGAGGCCATCTTCTGAAAAATCTATCGCGGCTTCCAACTGGGCCTGGGCGGAGAGCAGATTTTCGTGCAGGGTGTTGAGCCGTTTGGAGAGTCCGCCTTTGAGTTGCGCCATGGCTGAGTTCAACGCTTTGTCGGAGGAGGATTCGATGACATCGGCTACGGCTTCGGCTTGGGTCAGGTCGAGCCTGCCGTTGATGAAGGCTCTGCGGGTGAACTCCCCCGGTTCTGCCAACCGGGCTCCCTGGGCCAAAACCAGTTGCAGGATTTTTGCGGTGATCAATGACCCGCCGTGGGCGCTGATCTCGATGACATCTTCGGCAGTATAACTTTTTGGTCCTTTAAAAAATGTGAGAAGGACTTCATCCACACATTGTCCTTTGCCCGGATCGCGGATTTCGCCGAACAAAACTTTTTGAGGAGCAAGCTCCTTCACCTTTTCTCCTATGGCCGGATGAAAAAGCCGTAGCGCAATGAATAACGCGTCTTCGCCGCTTATGCGGATGATGCTGAGTCCGCCTTCACCGGGAGGCGTGGCAATGGCTGTGATGGTGTCGTTCATAGTAATTAACCTTACCAGAAATAATTCTATTCGCAAAAGTCTCCACACCTAGCGAGAGGACTTAGCCGTCTTTGCGAGTAGAGCGAAGCAATCCAGAAAGACTGGATCGCCGCGCCACTTTGTGGCTCGCGAAGACGTGCTGGCCCTGCGCCCAATGTGCAAGCACCCGTTAAAGCCGAGACAACTTTTTGCTAGCCAGCAAACGCTATTGCAAGTTACCTGTGGAGGTACTCCACTAGTCTTTGGCGACGTAGTAGATGTAGTATTGCTGGGAGATGGTCAGGATGTTGTTAACCGTCCAGTAGATGACGAGTCCTGCCGGAAACGTAAGGAACAGGAAGGTGAAGACAATGGGGAGGAACATCATGATTTTCTGTTGCATGGGGTCGCCCATGGATGGAGTCAGTTTTTGTTGCACGAACATGGTGGCTCCCATGAGCACGGGAAAAACGTAATAGGGGTCGGCAACGGAAAGGTCGGTGACCCAACCCATGAACGGGGCACCGCGAAGCTCGATGGAAAAGAACAGCGCATGATAAAGGGCGATAAATACGGGAATCTGCAACAGCATGGGCAAACACCCGCCGACCGGGTTCACCTTGTGTTTTTTGTACAGTTCCATCATTTCTTCATTCATTTTCTTCCGGTCGTCTTTATTTCTTTCCTGAATGATTTTTACGTAAGGCTGAACCTTCTGCATTCCTTTCATGGACTTGAAGCTTTTATGGGTCAGCGGGAAAAACAGTAACTTAATGATGCAGGTCATGAAGATGATCGACCAGCCATAGTTGCCGGTGATCCCGTAGAAATAAGCCAGAACTTTGAGGAGCGGTTTGACCAGAAACGCGAACTTGTTGCCGAACCAACCGTAATCGATCATCCTTACCAGTTTGTGGCCTTTGTCTTCCAGGATTTCCAGTTCCTTGGTGCCGGCATAAAACAAATGTTGGGCACTGGCGGCGGATTGAACGGATTCGAGTTCCAGTCCGACAAAGGCCTGGTCTTTTTCTTTGAACACGACGCCGGATTTGGTGCCCTGCTGGGGAATGAGAGCCGACCCGAAGTATTTATTCTGGAAGGATACCCATTGTAAGTCTCCCTTGAAGTAGGACGTACTGGTGATGTCTTCAGGTGGATTTTCGATGCGCTCATTATTGGCAAATACGGTTGCGCCGGAAAAGACGATGTAATCTGTTTGCGAGGAAATTTTTCCTCCCATGCCTGGTCCCAACACCACTTGGTATTGCAGGTTCCTGGAAGCCATGGCTGCGGCAGAGATCTGTATCCCCATTTCCACCATATAATCGTTGAAGTGGAAGACATAAGTTCGCGTGACCTGCAATCCGGACGAGTGGTTCAAAGTCATGGTCAGTCGTCCCTCGGGATTGTGTTCGCTCAAAACGATGGAAGTTGTCGAAGGTTCGTAGTGTGCGTGTTGCAGAATCGCCGTCACTTCAGGATCGTTGGCCCGAAGAGCCAGTGCCGGTGTCAGGTGATCGGGATTATCAATCAAGTCAATGATCTCTCCACTATCATCGTTAAACCGCGGCAATTGCAGTTGTTTGATCACTCCGCCGCGATTGCTAATGACAAAATGAGTTTTCCCGGTGGAGACCTGGATGAGAACTTCTTTTCCCGGAAATGGATCAACGGGAACCGGAACGGGAACCTGGGTAGTGGGTTGTGAGGGTTCCGATGGGGCAGAAACCGAAGGCATTGAACCCGGAGCCCTGCTTTCAGGCGGAAGCGATCGAGCCGATTCGAAGGAGTCCTCCATGCCCGGTTCTTTCACCGGCGGGGGACCTTGTATTTGCGCCAGGAAGTAGCCCCAGCCTACGAACACCGCCAAAGATAAAACAAAGGCGAGTATTAATCTGTTTTCCAAGTTGAATCTCCGATTCCGGGCTGTTGCCCTATTTCAACGGGTCGACTCCCCCGTCATGATAGGGGTGGCATTTAAAAATTCTGCTGATGATCAGCCCTGCCGCTTTAAATAAAGAGTAGCGATGCAAAGCCTGGGCAGCGTATTCTGAACAACTGGGATAAAACCGGCAAGCCGGAAAAAACAGGGGAGAAATCCACCGTTGATATCCACGAATTAATTTAAGGAAAATCTGGTTTAACATGGAGACCTGCTTTAAGGATGGGCTGCTCTGGCGTTTGATCCGGTTTTGGAATTCAGCTTTCGGTTAGAAGGGCGTTTGAAAGTTTTTTTTCAATCACCCCGTAGGGAAGCGTGACCATGTCTTTTCCAGATATAACAACGATGTCCAGAGCAGGTTCCATGCGGTGTTTGATTTGGCGAAAAATTTCACGGATTCTTCGTTTCGCCCGATTCCGGGCCACCGCGTTTCCTATCTTTTTTGAGGCGATGATGCCCAACCTCTTTTTGTCTAATCCATTAGGGATGGAAAAGATGGTGCATAATCTATCCACCCGCTTTTTTTCCCCTTCCGCCATGACCTTTTCAAACTGGGGCCGTTTGGCCAACCGTTCGGTTTTTTTGAAAGAGAAATTTCCCATCCACTCGGCGCCAGCGTGATACCCCATTCGGGGCATGAAGGTAAATGATAAGCATAACTCGCTGGACTCAGTTTGCCACAGCTTTTTTCGGCGAACAAAGAGTTGTCTCGGCTTGATGAGTTCTTACCCAATGCTAACTTCATACTTCCCTCCCTTCATAGGGACCCAAGCCCGATGAGTTGAGGGGTTGGGCAAGGGAGGGTTGGATTTGCTCCCTCTCAAAGGAGGGCTTTGCATAAGTCGAGATTTTTCATTACATACGTTCTTCAGCATAACAAATCAAACCCCACATGATCGTCATCGCGAGCCAGTGATATTACTTCATTAGCTTCTTGCTCCGGAGGGGTAGCAAAGCGGCGTGGCGATCCAGAGTTTCGCTGGATTGCTGCACTTTGTGCCCAATGACGGCTTATGCAAAGCCCTCCAAATAGAAGCAATTCCTTTCAATTTTTCCCGCAAATAGTCCGTCAGGATATTATTGACAAAATACTGAAATGTCTTACAATACAACCCTCGAATTACCCTGAAATTAAGTAAATATATGGATTTAGCTGAATTCCGGTTCAATGGAATTTTGTTAAATTATTGATTCTTTAAACTCTCACACCTAAAACCCATTTCAATTTTTATTTTGGAAGGCAGGAGAAGACGATGCAGATAACTGGCATGCTTTGGGGACGCAAATTATTAGACCTCGTGGAATTTCCTCATTCAGAAGTCCGGGGTCCTGAACTCAGTGTCGACGAAATCAAAGACATGATCAAGCGGCACGGTCAGATTTTTATTAAGCCGTTGTTTAAAGGCGGGGTTGGTAAAAAAGGCAAGTCCGGTTTACTGGGTCGGGTAGACAATATTACCGATGCTCTCAAAGAAAAGGAACGTCTGTATTTTGCCGAACATGTAGATGGGTACCTTAAGGCAAAGTCAGACGGTGTCACCTATGAAGGGTCGGTGCCTGCCGATTACGAGGTCTATTTTTCTATTTCCGAAAGCACGGAACACCGTTGCCCGATAATGACCATCACCCACCACGGTGGGGTTGATATCGAAGAACTGGATGACGATAAAATAAAAGTTGTGCCGTTTGATGCCTTGACCGGACTGAAAGCGTTTCATGTCTCCAATGCGTTGATGGAGCTGGGCGCACCCACAGCTTTGATAAGTCCATTGGTTCAAAATCTCCCTAAGCTTTGGGACCTTTATAATAACTATGGCATGTTGATGCTGGAGCTCAACCCCATCCGCATGCAACCGGGCAAAGGCGGACGCCTGGCACCGATAGCCTGCGATTTTAAATGCGCCTTTGATCTTGATGATCCGGCCTGGAAACGTTTGCACCTTCCGGCGCATCTGTTCGCTTCCGACTACTCTGAGTTTGAGCAGGAGATCAACCAGCTTCGCACCTATCAGGGGCAGAGTGACGTATTCGTTATGAATGATAAGGGCACCATCACCGCGCCAACTTTCGGCGGCGGTGCCAACGCCATGGTTACGGAACTTCTGGGCGAAGAGGCGACCATCTCTTCCGACTTTGGCGGTAACCCCCCTTACGTAAAAATGAACGAAATTTCCAAGATCAGTTTCAAATACTGGCTGCCGCAATCCAATGTTCTGTTCATCATCGGCGGCAAGGCCAATAACACCGATATTTATGAAACGTTCCGCGCCATGGGTGATGGATTGCGTGAGTTCTTCCAGACTCACGGGCCGATCCCCCTGTTTGTTGTGGTTGGCCGAGGCGGACCCAATGTCATTCGCGGGATGAACTATCTACGCGATATTCTTGATTCATTAGGAATCCCCTACCGTTTCTTCGGGCACGACAGTGCCATGTCCGAAGTCATCAACTACGCTCTGGCGATCAACGAGTGGATGAAAAATGGCGGTAAGGACGAAATTAAAGCGAAACTCAAAATATAACCACTCGCCGTGGGGCCAACTGGCAAAAGCTTTCATTTGCTGGCAAAGAGTTGTCTCGGCTGAGCAGGCTATGCCCAATTACCAGCGGCGGTTTGCTGCTGAAATATTAATTTTGGAGGTTTGAATGCATAAGCAAGGTGTGGGAGATTTCCCCTTTTACTGTGGCATTAACTCCTTGTCTGAACTGGCAGTCAAAGAAGACAGGGTAGTGGTCTTGAATATTCTGGGCAAAGAAAGCTCAGGAGTTACCCCCATCAGCAACGATTATTCCGGTGGCAATATTGTGTTCGGCACTGGGCCGGGTAAATCTGGTAAATCTCTGGCAACCAAGTCGGGGAAAATTCCTGTTTACAACTCTATTAGGGAAGGCCTTGATGCGGGTCATAAATTCAACACTGTTGTGGTCTATTTACCCCCCTCTGGCGTGAAGGATGGAATCGCCGAAGCGGTGCGCGAAAATCCGGACCTGGAGAAAGCCATCATTCTGACTGAGAAAGTGTCGGTCAAAGATTCCCGTATTATGCGTGCTATTTGTCAGGCCAACGGTGTTGACCTGTTTGGCGGCAACTGCCTGGGGCTTGCGGATGCCTGGAATCACATCCGTCTCGGCGGTGCGCTGGGGGGCAATGCACCAGAAGAATCCCTGGTCAAGGGAACGGTGGCCCTGTTCTCCAACTCCGGAAATTTTACTACCACCATTGCGGTTTATTTGACCACGGCAGGGTGGGGCACCACCACTTCCGTTTCCAGTGGTAAGGACGTTTATATTCAATATGGGGCGAAAGAGTTCCTGCATGCCTTTGATAATGACGATCGCTCAAAAGTGGCGGTCATGTACAGTGAACCGGGTGGATATTATGAATACGGTCTCAAATCCGATAAACCTATCGTTGCCTGTGTGGTGGGTCGCTGGAAAGCAAGATTGACTAAAGCCTGTGGTCATGCCGGGTCACTGGCTGGTTCCGGAGACGATGCCCTTGCCAAGGAACAGTGGTTCATGGACTATTTTGGCGTGGATGGTATCTACACCCCGCAAAAACCGATTTTATCGAAAAAAGGCGCACTGGTAACTAATATCGCCCATATCCCGGAAGCAGTGACCAAGGTTATGGAGCTTAACGGACAAAAGCCTGACTTTGAACCAAGAGGAAGCCTGTCCCTGAAAAGCTGGTTTGGTAATAATCAGGGACTGTCGTTACCACCTGAACTGGATGTTCCAGTTGTTGAAGCGGCATCTCCTTACAACGAGCAGATTGAGGTTTTGAATAAAATGGTTGGGGTCCAGCATCGTCGGGAGACACTCAAGGATGCCAGCGGCGCTTCCATGATGGACCCGAAAACCCAGGTTTCCAAAATCCATAACACTTCGATTCTTGATGCTTCCCTGAAAACTTTTGAAGCTAATCTGGTGTTCGCATTGACCCGGGTTTATACCTGTGAATATGGCGAAAAGATTGCCAACATCGTACTGAATATGTATGTCAATCAGCACGGTCAGCCGACCTTGGCCGCCGCGGAAGCGGCACGTGAAAACGGCAACTCCCCGAACACTGTGGTGTCTTCGGCAGTCGCGATCTGCGGTAAAAAAATGGTTCAAAAAGCCATGGACGCTTCTAAAGCGTTACTGGAATTGTTCCAGTTCAGCAAGATGAACGATGCGCGTGAAAAATTCGATTATGCCGAGCAGTTGAAATCAGCTGATAAGTATAAAGACGCGCTCCTTGCAGACGGCGAAGACCCCTGTGCAGAAAAACTGGCCGCATGTCTCAATAAAGCCGGTCACTCCGTTTTTATCCAGTTTGTGCAGGATTATGCAAAAGTCAATGGCGGCAAACTTTCTACCGATGCGTTGTTCGCCGCTGTGTGGACCACTTTGGGTTGGGCCGCATTGAGAGGCAAAAAGATTTCCACTGGTACATTGACACGTCTGCCCTGGTATTCGCGTATTTACAGCACTATCGTTGGCGTTTCTGCCCCGGCGGACCGGCACGGCGAAGACAGTATTGCAGGTGTTAAGCTGGAAGAGTTGATTCCCAACTACGGTTTCACTAAAACGGCGTTTGTTACACTTCTGGGTCGCCAGCCTTCCGAATCGGAACTCTATGAGTTCCAGGTTTTGCTCGGGCTCATCATCACCAATGGACCGGGTACCATCTCGGCCCAGGGTTGCAAAGGGGCGGTCAGTGCAGACGGACCGGAGCAACCACAACGGGTTCAGATTAACAAAGCCTTTATCGGGTTTCTTACCCATACCGGGTTTGCCCATGGCGGGAACGGTTATGAAGCCGCGGCTTTCCTGCTGGAAAATTTTAAAGACAAAGGTCTTAAAAGTGCCGCCGATGCCAAGCATGGATTTGATCTTGATGCCATGGCACTGGAAGTAGCGAACAACTACGCCGACTATAAAAAGAAACAGAAAGCCATTGGCAATCTCGATTACGCAAAACTACCTTGTATCAATCACCCGATATTTAAGGGGAAAGATGTTAACTACGACCCTCGGGAAGTTTTTGTGCAGGATCTTTTTAAGAAGAAAGGTATCCATAACGTTTTTCTCGATTTCTACCACAGCCTGGTCGAGGCGCTGTTCAAAGCCAAGGTCAGTAAAAATGTTTACTGCGTGAATATTGATGCAGTCATCGCCGTTATCCTGCTCAAGATCGTCTGGGCCGACTTCAATGACGGAAAGATAAAAGAAGAGGATATCGAGTCAGCCAGTTTCGCGACCTTCCTGTTCGGCAGGATGATCGGTTGCGCCGCGGAAATTGATGACCACACCTCACGCGGAAAAAATATGGATACCCGCACCCCCGCCAGTAAATGTGTTTACGTAGGCTAACTGGCGAGCCGCCGGTGGCGAAGGGCATAACTTTTTAAGCTAGCAGGAAGTATCGGCGGCAAGTGTTTGTTTTATTCCTAGTCCGATAGTTCAAAAAGCCTTTACCCTGAGTTGGGTAAAGGCTTTTTGCTTTTCGAATCAGGTTTTGGTAAAACCCCACTGCTTAGAAGGTACGGATTCGGAACCTTGCTCAGTTTTGAAGGGAGTAGTATGAATAGCGAAAAAAATAAAAGAAGTTCACCGCGCTCATCGATAGATACTGCGGTATTTGTGCATATCATGGATGAATGGATCGAGTGTAAAACCATTGATCTGTCACCGGGAGCGATATCCGTGGAAATGGCGTTTCCCCTGGTCCCGGGAAGCCTGGTAGCCCCAGACCTCCGTCAGAGTGAGGGAATGAAAAAGCATGAAATACTAACCGAAATTCTGCGTTGCGATACTCTGGAGACCAATCCTGTTACCCATCGTTCCATAATGAAATATATCGAGCCCAGCGAAGATTTTCTAAGAGATGCAAAATCTTTGATTCAAAGCAAATCCCCTGAATAACCCTGAGAGGTGCGGTATGGGAAAAGATCAAAGAAGTTTTTCACGTTCATTGGTGGATCTGACCGTTAAAATCCGGATCGGAAACCAATGGGCAGATTGCAAGGTTGCGGTGGCTTTGGCCGAACGGTGGATTCGCATAGACAGCGCGTTCAAACATTGCCTCGTCAAATCCAGCTTGGATAAATGCGAGAAGCGTTTCTTTACCGATGAAATCCTCAGTTTCCCTAAACCCCGATAACCCCAATCGATAATATCCGGAGGCGTTCTGTGCAGGCACAGGCAGGGGTGTTGAATCCCCCGAAACGACATACATTGATTCAGGTTTACAACTTTGACGACCTGCCGCTGGTCACCATGAACGTGGCGAGAATAGGAGCCCAGACTCCCGGCATGGCCTCGGAAATTGCTGGCAAGGAAAAGCATTATGCCGTGATTGGGTTCGGCCCCATGACCTGGATATGGCTCACGCCCGACAAACCGGTGCCCGGCGGATTTAGAGCTTTTGATGAAACCGAAATAGAAGGGCAAGACGTTGCCGAAACTGAAGGCGACATCCTGCTCTATTTTTCTTCCGACCATGCCGAACTGAACCAGAAAATAGCCAGTCAGGTGCGTGACCTGTTTGGCAAAGATGGAGAACTTGTTGAAGAATTTTCTGCAGAGGGCTTTGCGCAAACGAACGCCAGTGAAAAAACCGCAAAAAATATTTTAATAGATAGCTCCACTAATCTTGATACCGAGCAAGGCAGTTTTGTTTTCACCCAGCGTTTTCAGGGTGAGAAAGAAATCCTTTCAACACAATATCAAACCAGTTTTTCCTGCGCGGGCGATCGTTATACCATGACCTTCAGCAATGACCCGGCCCAGTTGGAAGAGCATGGGGACTCTGTCTCCCGCCCCCCTGTTTCCCGCGGACTGTTTTTCATCCCCTCTCTTAATCTCCTGACCAGCCTGAGAATGGGTGGCATCCGCATGGGCTCTCTCGCCATCAACGCAAAATGGAAGCAGTAAACTGCTAGGCAACTTGCGGCGGACGGTGCTCCCGGGCCGCAAAACAAAAAATAAATCCTCCTGATGGATCAATGGGTCGAAGTTGTTGTTTCAAAATGCCTTAGAGGCGATTTTATAACGCATTGTCTACCTGTAACGGGTAAGTGCAGATGCAAAAGGACCGAGCGTTTGCCGCAAATTACCCGCGGCGGTGCGCCGCCCAGCGGAGTTTGGGATTGCGTGCGGCCTGGGCTTCATCGGGACGCGTCACTTTCGCGAGGCGTGGGGAAGAGTGGAAACTCTCGGCATCTTCTTTGCCTTTTTTGGCGATGGACTGCATAGCTTCGACGAAGTTATCCAGCGTCTCTTTCGATTCTGTTTCGGTAGGTTCGATCATCAACGCCCCTTTGACAATCAGCGGAAAATAAACCGTTGGCGGATGAAAGCCGTGGTCGATGAGCGCTTTGGCAAAATCCATCGTGGTAATGCCTTGCCCTTTATCGTTGAAAACGCATTCGTGCAGGCTGGGCCCGGTATAGGGCAGGTGGAACGTGTCCTTCAACTTTGCGCGAATATAATTGGCGTTCAGCACAGCCGATTGCGCCACTTCTCTAATACCTTCGGGCCCGAGAGTGCGGATGTAGGCATAGGCTCGCAGGAGCATGCCAAAATTGCCGTTGAATGATTTCAGCCGGCCCACACTTTGTGGCCGGTCTGCATTGAGCCGATACTTCGAGCCGGATTTTTCCACCACGGGAGCGGGTAGGTAGGGTTCGAGAATATCTTTAATACATACGGGGCCGGCACCGGGTCCGCCGCCGCCATGCGGGGTGGAAAAAGTTTTGTGCAGGTTGATATGAAGCACATCGATTCCCATGTCGCCCATTTTTGTGATGCCCATGACGGCGTTGAGATTGGCGCCATCGCAGTAAACCAGCCCACCTTTTTTGTGCACGATATCGGTGATTTTTAAAATATCTTTCTCGAACATTCCTAATGTATTGGGATTGGTCAGCATGATGGCAGCAGTATCTTCATCCATCGCCGCTTCGAGCTTGGCAACATCGATTAGCCCTTCAGCGTTGGACGGGATCTGAACGGTCTTGTATCCACACAGCGTGGCACTGGCCGGATTGGTGCCGTGCGCGGAGTCGGGCAGTAATACTTTTTTCCGGGCATTGCCCTGGGCAGAAAGAAAGGCTTTGATCATCAGCATGCCGGCAAACTCGCCTTGTGCTCCGGCGGCGGGTTGCAGGCTGACGTGATCCATACCGCTGATGGTTTTAAGGCATTCCTGTAATTCATACAGCAACTGCAGGCTTCCCTGCGAGTCTGCGTCCGGTGTCATGGGATGATGCTGGGCGAAGCCAGGTAACCTTGCCATCGTCTCATTGATTTTCGGATTGTATTTCATGGTGCAGGACCCTAATGGATAAAAATTGGTATCAATGTTGAAGTTCCACTGTGAAAGCCGAGTAAAATGGCGCACCACATCGAGTTCTGTCAGTTCGGGAAGATGATCAATCGCAGCGCGGATTTCTCCGGGCGGGAGCAGTGTCTCAATTTCCACTTCCGGCACATCGCAGGAAGGCAGGGAGTAGGCTTTTCGGCCCGGCGAACCCATTTCAAAAATGCTGGGTTCTTCGGAGATCAATCCCGGAATTCCCGGTGTGTGTGTGGCTTCTGCGTCACGCATAATTTTTCCTTATAAATGGAGCTCCCCCTAATATTTCAAGCAGGGTGTTGAGCACTGTGTCGGGCGATAGCGAGTCTTCGTCCCGTTCTTCCAGGACCACACTGTCACAATTCAAGGGTCCCCAGCGTTTGATTTCCCCATGTTTAAAGATCACGCAAACCGGTTTATCGACTGCCGATGCAAGGTGCATGATGCCGGTGTGGTTGCAAAGTAGAACATCGCATTCCTGTATCAAAAGCGCAAGTTCTTTTGCGCTGAGCAGGGGAAGAAGTTTTGGCGGGGGTTGCATGTTGGTGATGGCGGTTTTAAGTTCGGCTTCTTCTCCCGGCCCGTTGACCAACCAAACTTGTGCCTTGTCCGATTCCAACAGGCGCTCAATCACTGCCTGGAACTTCTCCCACCGCCAGCCCCATTTTGCGATACGGGTGCCAGACTTGACCAGCACCACAGGCTGGTCCTGCGTGGGGCGGTATTGTTGCATGAGGTCGGCAATTTTTCGCGTTTCATCGGGATTAAAATAAAGCCGGGGCTGGCTCTGGATATTCTCAATACCCAGAGTCCGCAGGAGGGCCAGGTTGTTTTCAGTTTCGTGGCGGGGTGGGCCTTCCAGCGGTATCCGGATGTTATGGGCCCAGGCATTTTCCGGGTGGTCGTATCCGATGCGTATCTTTGCTCCGGAGCAAAGGGTGAAAAAGGTGGCGGTGGCGCTGAATTTTTTGTTGAGTGTCAGTGCCAGGTCAAACTGTTCGTCTCTCAGTTGGCGAAAAGCGTTTAAAGGTTGTTTGGGATCGAAAGCAAACACCCAACTTATATTCGGGTTATCTGCCAAAAGCCCTGCCTGACTCTTGTCCACCAAGACACTGATATGCAAATGCGGGAAGGCTTTTTTAAGGGTTTCGTAAACCGGGGTGGAGAGCACTACATCACCCAGCCGGTCGGGGCGTATGACTAAAACTTTATGAATGCCGGTAAAATCCAAAGGCAAGCCGGGTGGCTTGGGGGCCCTTCCTGCGCACGCTCCGATCAGGCGCCATAACATTTGTTTGGCTTTTTTTTCTATGCTGCGCAGGACTGGGTTTGCCATGGATTGAGTGCAGGTCAGAAGAATTATCTTTAGGACTGCAACGGCAGTGCTTCATCAATGAGCATGATGGGGATGTCCCCTTTTATCGGGTATTTCAAAGCGCAGGGTTTGCAAACCAGTCCATCTTCGTTTTCACTCAATTCAAGATCTCCCTTGCATTTGGGGCAGACCAGAATTTCCAGTAGTTCCTTATCGATTCCCATAATTCTTCTCCTAAATATGTTGATTTCTCTTCACAGCCTGGAACACTTCATCCACGGTAACTTGTTGCATGCATTCTTTGGTTCCCAGCGGGCAGGTTTTTTTCCAGCAAAAACTACATGCGAGTACTTTGTAGATTGCTTCATGATTCACGCCATAGGCGCCGTTACGCACCGGGTCGGTGGGGCCAAAGATGGAAACCGTGGGAATGCCCAACGCCGCCGCCAGGTGAAGCGGGCCTGAGTCACAGCTTACCAGCAGTGCCATCCGTTTGTACAGGGCAATAGATTCCAGGATTGAAGTGGGTGGGGCGATCCAGTTTTTTTGTTTCATATGGGCAGAGATTTGCTGGGCTTTGAATTTTTCTCCCGGCCCCCAGGTCAGCAATATGGAGCATCCCAATTCTTCAGAAATGCGGTCGGCCAATTCGGCGAAGCGGACTTCTTCCCATTGTTTGCTTTCGAACCCTGCACTGGGGTTGATTCCTATAATTGGGCGGCGGGCCAGGTCCGGGTTCCGGCTAAAAAAATGGGCAACTTTTTCATCCATTTCACCAGGAACCTGGAGAGGGAAAAGTTTTGTTTCCTCAACCTCGCCCAACGCAGATCGCAAAAGCGTGAGCGTCATGTCTACCACATGGAGTCCCTTTGCCATGTAGGGAGCTTTCTGGTTGGTGAACAGGGCGTTGATTTTTTCCTTGCAGTTTTTTTGATGGAATCCGATACGGGTTGGTGCACCGCTCAACCTGGCGATAATGCCGCTTTTGAGAAGACCGTGCAGGTCGAGCACGAGATCAAAGTTTTGCCGACGTAAGGTTTTGATGGTGTGCAGAATTTCAAAAAGCGATTTGCTGTTCCAGTTTTTGCGCCACACTTTGGTACGTAGGGGAATGACCTCATCGACATCGGGGTTGCCAAGCAAGAGATCCTGATAACGCTCTTCCACCATCCAGGCGATATAAGAATCGGGTAGGGACTTTCTGATGGTGGCGGCAACGGGAAGGGTGTGAACCACATCTCCCAAAGCGCTGAATTTAAGGATTAGTATTTTGCGTGTTTTCATGGGGTCATGGCTCCCCATCAGGATTTGGTGAGTTTCAAAAGTCGGGAATAAATGTGGCGGTAACACAGGTAGCCTATCAAACTGCCGTAGATTGCTCCGCCCAAAACATCGGACGGGTAGTGCACCTTAAGGTACACTCTTGAATAGCAGACCAGCAGGGCCAAGGCTAAAGCCAGCAAAGTGGTATTACGAAAACAAAGGCTTATGAGAGTTGCGGCGGCAAAAGTATTGCTGGCATGGTTTGAGGGAAAAGCAAAACTATTTGAGCATCTTATAACCATTTCCAGATCTGGCAACACATGGCAGGGCCTGAGGCGGGTGATCCCCTCTTTAAGAATATAATGACTACTGGCATCATTAATGGCGATGGTCGCGACTGCGGTCAGAAGAAAAAGCAAACCATTGAGCCTGTAGGTAACAAGTATAGCTACTGCGCAGGCAATGCCTAACTGGTAAAAGTTATGCTTCATGGTCACAAACACCATGAACGCCTGCATTATTGGGGATTGAAAATGCTGGTTGATCCAGTAGAATAGCGAAACATCGAGATCGTATAAGATGGGCGATTCCTTTTAGCGGGAGTTGTAGATACATTTGAATTTTATGGAGTTTGATGGTTTGAGTCAAACGATTTATTCCCTTGGCCTCCTTGTCAGAGGGGAATTGATCGTCCCTCTGATAAGGGGGATTGAGGGGGTTGCTTGAAGGTGGTTAATGACTAAATCTTGTGACAACGCGGTGATCCTGTTTGCCCGGGACCCGGTTCTGGGCCAGGTGAAGACTCGTCTGTCCCCTTTTTTGGATAACGAAACCATTCTCGAACTTTATACCTGCTTTCTCCACGACAGCCTTGACAAGATCCGGCAAGTGGAAAACGCAGACCTGTTTGTAGGAGTTGCTCCCTCGAAC
>JAPKCW010000009.1:0-22388 GCA_028822815.1 Nitrospinaceae bacterium
GTCCAGAACAGGTTCGGCTCATGCGTTTCATTGAGAAGTCCAACGGGAGCAAGCAAGACCCCGGTGCGGAAATTTAAGCCGGGACTCAACAGAAAATCCAGGTAACCGAGCTCAAACTCAAGTTCCTGCGCCGCATGTTCAAAATCAATTTCAGCATTGAGGTGAATCCAGTCGCTTAAAAGCGCATGGACCCCGATTACAAACCGATGGTTGTCCATTTCAGTGGTTCCACCTTCCTGAGTTCCTCTACCAAAATGCATCTCCCCATAACCGTGGACACTGACCCGGTTGTGGTCGGAAGTTCCGGCCCCAATACCCCGGTTTTTCAAATCATCGACTTCATCGGCAAGTAAGTCTATTTTCCTTTCCAACTCTTCCGTGCTGGCAGAATAACCAGGAGTTGCCACTAAAAAAAGTGCCAAAACCATCAATGCCAAGTAACCTAATTTTTGTTTCATTACCCCCTACTCCTTTCTCTAAATAAAATACAGAATCCCAAAAAACCCCGGATAATCATGCCACAATTTGACTTGATAGAAAACGAATCCATCAGGCCCTCATCTCATTCTCAGACAAACTGTCCAGGCTACGTTTTAATGCTGAAACACCACTGGAATGACTACGCTCTAGAGGAATGTTTCGCATTCGAGCTACCCGGGTTGCCTCCGCAACCATAGGGTGGGCAACCGTTCCAGTAAAAATGACAATTCCATCCATCCCTAACATCCTGTTGGCAAGATTAGGAACTCGTTTACTGAATACCTTGACCCTATATCCCATGTCCACGCACTTCTTCTCATAAAGTCTTTTTAATCGATCCAAACCGCCCACTATCGCTACACTCATGAATTTTATTCCTTTCCGTATCTTTAAGATGCTAGCCTCATTTTTAATAATGATAGTTATTATCAAATTAAAATCAGGGAAATTTTTTTATTCCCTATAAATATTAGAATTACACATCTTCTGGCACAAATTCCTCCCTTGTTCTGTAAATCAACCAATTTAGTTATTTGATAATGATTATCATTTTAATAAAATACTGCTCCCCTGTCAACCCTATTTTAAATAAATTTTCAATCACATAACTTGCTATTCTTACTGGTCTTATGCGGACGGAGCCTCCTAATGAATTGTTATTTTAAAAGCCGTGGCAAGCCCCGGAGAATAAAACCCACTTGTGGGATTAATTTTAGCAGGAGGGTTTTGAAACTTTTTTGAACAGGAAGGAACGGGTTGCGAATTTCTGATTTACAAAATAATCAATTCTTAGAAATTCCCTGAAAATTGTTTTTCAGAATTTGGTCCGTCCATTGAGGCGGGTCATGACATCCACACCGGAATCGGTAACACAAAGCGTGTGTTCAAATTGTGCCGAGAGGCTACTATCCTCCGTCACAGCGGTCCATTTGTCGGAAAGGATTTTTAAATCTGATTTTCCCTGATTGATCATGGGTTCGATGGTGAACACCATGCCTTTTTTAATTTCCAGGCCTTCTCCATAATTTCCGTAATGAAGAATCTGCGGTTCCTCGTGGAAGTTATTTCCAATCCCATGCCCGCAGAACTCGCGCACCACCGTATAACCATGGCCCTCGGCAAATTGCTGGATGGTTGCCCCAATATCACCCAGCCGGGCACCGGGCTTGACGCATTCGATACCTTTTTGCAGGGCTTCCTTGCAAACCCCCACCAGTTTTTCGGCTTTTTTACGCGGTGAGCCCACGAAAAACGTACGGCTGGTATCCCCATGAAACCCTTTCAAGTAAGTGGTGATATCAAGGTTAACAATGTCCCCGTTACGCAGTTTCCGGCTGGAGGGAATGCCATGGCAAATCTCTTCATTGACTGATGAGCAGATACTCTTGGGGAATCCCCGGTAGTTCAGCGGCGAGGGAACCGCCCCGTGCGACACAATGAAATCGTGACAAATCTGATCCAGCCTTTCGGTAGTCACCCCAGGTTTCACATAGGGTTCGATCATTATCAGGACTTCTGCTGCAAGCCGACAGCTTTCCTTCATAATATTTATTTCTTCATCGGTTTTAAAATGAATCATTGGGTATAACCAAACTCCTTTATGGCTCGCCTCTGGTCTCTCCAGTTGGCTTTCACTTTAACAAACAGTTTTAAAAATATTTTGGTGCCCAGGCGTTTTTCTAATTCCAGACGCGCCAGTCGTCCAATGCTTTTTAGCATGCTTCCCGCCTGACCGATCAAGATTTTTTTCTGGGAACCTTTCTCAGCATAAATCGTGGCATCAATTCGTACCACGCCATTGTCCTGTTCCTGCATGTCTTCCACCACCACCGCTACCGCATGCGGCACCTCAAACCGGGTGAGCTTCAAAATCTTTTCACGAATGATCTCACCAAAAAGGAAGGTTTCCGGACAATCCGTCACCATATTCTTAGGAAAATATTCCGGACCTTCGGGCAGGTAATTTAAGACCAGGTTTTTTAAACTATCCAGGCCATCTTCTTTGAGTGCCGATATGGGAATGATCTCCTCAAATAAAGATTTCCGGTTCATCTCATCTATCAACAAAAGAAGGCTGTTTTTTTCAACCAGGTCTATCTTGTTGATCACCAGAATTTTTTTAGTTTTTATCCCTTTCATGGAATTCAAAACAAATTCATCTTCATCACAAAATCCCGCATCAGCAGACAACATCACCAGAATCAGGTCCACGTCCGAGAAAGTGCTGACACTTGCCCGCACCATCATTTCGTTCAGGGTCTTCTCCGACTGATGGATTCCCGGTGTATCCACAAGGATGATTTGCGCGTTGGGCAGGTGCAAAACTCCTGTGATCTTGTTCCGCGTAGTCTGAGGCCGGTTAGAAATCACCGCCACCTTTTGCATCAATAAACGATTCAAAAGTGTGGACTTGCCCACATTTGGCCTGCCAATAATGCTGGCATAGCCGGATTTGAAAGGATCTGTCATAATTATCTGTCAGTTGTGCCAGGATAAATGTAAATGAAGAGCAATCTACAGTGTAAAATAGAATCTATTGGTGACAACTTGGAACCCCTTTTGTTTTTCAATCATATCATGAACTCTCTGGGATTATATATTCACATTCCATACTGCCTGCACAAATGCGGCTACTGCGATTTCAATTCCCATCCTGAAAACCGGGAGGAATCGGAGGTTTATGTTTCGGCCCTTTTGTCAGAGATCGAGCATTACGTTCCAAAACTGGCTGGCAAAACAGTCCCCACCGTGTTTTTCGGCGGTGGCACCCCTACCCTTTTGCCCCCAGCCAGCCTGGATAAAATTCTCGGTAAAGTGAAGAACCATTACAATCTCAGCAAGGATTGCGAAATCACTATCGAAGCCAACCCGGCCACAGTGAAACAGGAGACTCTGGAACAAATCCGTTCATTCGGATTCAACCGTATCAGCATCGGGGTGCAATCCTTTGATGCTGACGAACTCAAACTTCTGGAACGGGTACATAGTGTGGAAGAAATCCACACCACCGTGGATCGAGCTCGTTTGGCCGGATTCAGCAACCTCTCGCTCGATTTAATGTCTGGCCTGCCCGGTCAGTCGCCGGAAAAATGGAAATCAAATTTACAGCAGGCACTGAAAAAAAAACCCAGCCATATTTCCGCCTATGGTTTGACGATTGAGCCCGCGACCTCGTTCTTCAAGTTGCAGCAGCGGGGCCTCCTTAGTCTGCCTCATGAAGAAACCCAACTGGAAATGTTTCAGGCAACCATTGAAATTTTTTCGTCAGCGGGTTTAGTACAATATGAAATTTCTAACTTTGCCCGACCGGGATTCGAGTGCAGGCATAACCTCAATTATTGGGACAACGGCGAATATCTTGGTCTGGGTGCAGGTGCCTCTTCCTATTTAAATGGAGAGCGTTTCAAGAACACCAACCTGCCTTCCCGCTATATCCGTGAAGTGCAGGCAAAAGGCTCAGCGGTAGAATCCACGGAAAAGTTGGACCTCCTGCACGCCATGGGCGAAACCATTATGCTGGGCCTTAGGCGTCTGAAGGGAATCCCTATTGAAGAATTTGAAAACCGGTTTCAGATTTCCTTTAAAAAAGTTTACGGCAACGTGATCGACCCTCTGCTTGACGAAGGGCTGATCACTCTCAACCAAAACCGCATGGCCCTGTCCCGTAGAGGAATCTTTCTCGCCGACTCGGTCATCTTAAAATTTCTGGCTTGATAAAAATGAACGATTCTGCTTTCAAAAAACTTACAGAAATTGTCGACACCCTCATGGGAGAAAACGGCTGCCCCTGGGACAAGGTCCAGACCCGTGAAAGCCTGAAACCTTATCTGGTCGAAGAAGTCTACGAAACACTCGAAGCCCTGGACGGTAATAATCCGGAGGAAATCAAGGACGAACTGGGAGACCTGCTTTACCAGATCCTGTTTCACGCAAAAATTTCTGAAAACCGGAATGAGTTCAATATCAAAGATGTGGTGGAATCCATCAGCGAAAAAATGGTCCGCCGGCATCCCCATGTTTTCCAGGAAGGAAGTCTGGAAACGCCGGAGCAGGTTGTCACGCAATGGGAAGAAATCAAAAAGCAGGAAAAAAACAATGCTCACCGGGAATCGGTGCTGGATGGGGTTCCTAAAAACCTGCCCGGACTCCTGCGTGCGCAAAAACTGCAAAAGAAAGCCGCCAAGCATGGATTTGACTGGGATGAAATCACCGCCGTTTTCGATAAACTCGATGAAGAAGTGGCGGAGTTTAAAGAAGCCGTACTTTCAGGCAAAGAGGCCGATGTCGCAGGCGAACTGGGAGACATCTTATTCGTACTGGTCAATATCGCCAAATTCAAAAAGATCGACGCCGAAGAAGCCCTGCGAACCACCAACAACAAATTCATTCAACGCTTCCAATATATCGAGCAGGAAGTAGCCAAACGCGGCAAAGAACTTAAAGACACGTCCCTCGAAGAACTGGAACAATACTGGCAAGAAGCCAAGCAGGACAAGTCCTGCGGCTAATGGGTCAACACCCGTCAAGCAGACGGGTGTCATTGCCCCTTTTACTATAATTTCCTCCCTGAAAAAGGCGAGCTGCCGCTAGCGTGGCGCTGGACCCTCCCAAGATTGAATGACTATTTCCATGTTATGAATATTTCTATTTTATCCCCAACAGAATATTTATTCCCCACAAAATTAACTTTAGATTTATCTCGACCACCTTTATACCTAACCTTAAAACTCAAATATTTTGGACTTTTAGCCAATTTCCATCAAATAGAAAACACAAACCAACTCCGCAATGCCTTTAATTACACATAGATAGTTAATTTAATTTTTATGGTGCAATTTAGCGCTAATAATTGGTATAGTTATAGAAAGAAAGCGGTGAACACTCGTCCCTTTTTCATCAGTTTTCTTCTTTAAGGAGGCAATATGAAAAGGTCAAAAAAGATTATTGTCAGTCTTTTAATTCTAGCACTCTGGTTTGTTCCGGCCTCAATGCTGGCTGCCCAGGACTTGGCAAAAGGTGTCAAGTTTCTGGATGACGTTAAAAAAGTAGAGTGGTACAAATCAAGTGGCAAGCACATCATCATCGGATGGAAAGGGCTGCCTGACGATTTTTACCAGTGGAACTACAAGACTGCCCTCAATGCCAGCAAGTTAAGCCAATATGAAGTCTATGTTTGGGCCGTTCGGTACCACCAGAAAAATTGGTCGCCAGGTGAAGGAGGCCAAATCTGTATCACTACGGCCACAAGGGGCCGTTTTGGAAAAACCAACTGCAAAAAATAACAGTCTTTGGGAACGTGCTGAATTATTCCACCGAATAGACCCGGCCCCGCCATTCGGTGCGGGAAAAAATCAGGATCTGGATCATGGAGTTTATCATGATAGCCGCCATCACGACCGCGCCTATCGGGAACAGGCAGGCATTTTTGCGTCCCAGCCCCAGTTCATCACAGGTTTTTATTGTTGCCGCAGAAACCATGACCACCCCTAACAGGGAGAGCCCCGTCCACAAAATACCGGTCCCGGCCACCACATTCCATCCCAGAACCAGATAAGGCGTCAACAAAAACGTCAGCACCATGAAAACATAATATAGGGCGCGGATGACAGACCGTTTCATGGCCAGGAACATATTCTTTCTCCAGCCAATCCAGATCTCACGCAAACCATGATACATACGAATGGAAAACAGGCGCTTGGCATCGGCAACGAGAAGTTTGAGTCCTGCCTTTTTCAGCCGTTTGGCGATCAACACATCTTCCAGCACATCGGCCTTCCCGCCTTCATGCCCGCCAATGATTTCATAAGCGGACCGTTTGAACATCAGAAACGCGCCGAATCCCATCGCGCTTTTGTGATCGGGATCATTCACATTTTTAAAACGGGTCAAAGAGACAATGAATCCGAATATAACGGGCTGCACCGCTCTTTCCCAGAACGAACCGAACTCCGCTTTGGGCATCAATGTCAACGCATCCAGATCGCGTTCCCGCATCGTAAAAACAGCGGTGCTGAGGGCATGAGGTTCAAAAACAGGGTCGGCGTCGGTGAACAATAGCATCTCTCCTTTTGCCTTTTGGAAAGCCTGATACAGAGCGAAGGGTTTCCCCAGCCAGCCTTCAGGCAGGTCTGCCCCCTCCAATGCAATCAACAGGGAATTTTTTTCTGCCAGATCCCTAATTAATTCGCCAGTACGATCCGTGGAATGATCATTCACCACAATCACTTCAAAGTTGGGGTAATCCTGTTTTAAAAGGGACAGCAAGCAAGCCTGGATTCCTCGCTCCTCATTTCGCGCCGGAACACAGACCGACACCATCGGCGGGCCATCCAGTTTATGTGAAACCGGTTCAAGGCGAACCAGATAAATCAGGTTCACAGTCAGATAAACGACTACCCCCACAATTAAAATCAGTTGCAGGAATGTCAATATTTGTATCAAGAGAGCTTCCTTTGAGAGAAAAGAAAAACCGGATGAAGGCCTGATAATTTGATATGCTTAAAAAAGATGATCGCATGGAAAAAAACAGGCTTCTTCCTACACTTACAGAGTAGCATATTGCCATTTCCTGCTTCCGGTTCGTTACTCAGCCCACTAGTAGCTCTCAACAAAACACTATGACTAAAGTTTCCTTATCAGTTTCGATATTTACTCTGTTACTCGTTATGGCAAACCCCGCGATGGCTCTTTGCATCAAACACGAAAAAGCCAATTTAAGAACAGGGCCCGGCACTAAATACGAAAAACTCTGGCAGGTATTCCAATACATGCCTTTTAAACTGTTATCAACCAAAGGTAACTGGAAACAATTGCAGGATTTGGACGGAGACAATTACTGGGTCCATGCGCCCCTCACTACCCAGAAATATAAGTGCGCTGTCATCAAAAATAATCAAACCAATCTCAGAGAAGGACCCGGCACCCAATATCCTAAAGTGAGCTGGGCCCCTGTGGACAAATATTTTTCCATGAAAGTCCTTAAAATCGCGGACAATTGGGTACACATCGAAGACGCATCAGGCGACAAAGCCTGGATATACCGCCCCTTGGTGTGGATTCAATAGCGGCGGGCCGCCGCTAGCAATAGGTCGATATTCTTCAAGCGGACACATGTTGTTGCCCCTTTAACTAGAGTCCGCCTCCTGTTAATTTAAAAAAAACCTTTATTTCATTCCCGATCAATATAATAATTGAGGTACCGTCAAAATTTATTAAATAGGGATTGCTCTTTCTTATTTTTGATTCCAAAGACTGACTAATTGGAGACAGCCATGACCATCGCAACCACACCGCAACCGCTTTCAGCGATAAAAGATTTTCTCGCCGCCCCACAAAAACTGTTGATTGATGGGAAGCGAGTCGACTCTGCCAGTGGAGATACTTTTGAGGTCCTGGACCCTTCCAACAACACTGTCCTGACCCGCGTTCCCAAGGGTGAAAAGGCAGATATCGACCGAGCTGTAAAATCGGCGCGAAACGCTTTCAAAAACGGACCTTGGAGAAAACTGACCGTATCGGAAAGAGGCAAACTGATCTGGAAACTGGCAGACCTGATCGAACAACGGTCCGAAGAATTCGCACAACTGGAAACCCTGGATAATGGAAAACCCCTGACCATCGCCCGTGCCGCGGATGTACCGCTCACCGTGGACAACTTCCGCTATTACGCCGGAATGGCGACGAAGATTCATGGCGAAACGATTGATATCAGTGTTCCTTACGCACCGGGTGCCGAGTTTATCGATTTTACTCTGCGTGAGCCAATGGGCGTAGTAGGCCAGATCATTCCCTGGAACTTTCCCCTGCTCATGGCTACCTGGAAACTAGGCGTGGCCTTGGCCACCGGCAATTGCGTGGTCTTGAAACCGGCAGAACAGACACCGTTATCCGTCTTATACCTCGCAGACCTGTTCGCCGAAGCGGGGTTTCCGGATGGAGTGGTCAACATAGTCACCGGATTCGGCCCGGCTGGGGAGGCGCTTGCCCGCCATGAAGATGTCGATAAAGTCGCCTTCACCGGAAGCACCGAAGTGGGACATGAGATCATCAAATCATCTGCCGGAAACTTAAAGCGGGTTTCGCTGGAACTGGGGGGCAAGTCACCCAGCATCGTGTTCGCCGATGCCGATCTGGATGTCGCCGCCCAGGGAGTAGCGGGTGCCATCTTTTTCAACCAAGGACAATGTTGTTGCGCAGGCTCCCGCCTGCTGGTGCATGAAAGTGTTTATGAGGATCTGATCGGGCGCGTTTCGGAACTGGCTAACAATATCAAAGTCGGACCAGGGATGTGTCCGGACACCGACATGGGCCCTCTGGTTTCACGCGAACAACAGGAGCGGGTATTGACTTATATCCGGTCCGGAGAACAGCAAGGAGCCACAACCCGTACGAGCAGCAAATCTCTGAGTCGGGAAATGGAATCGGGATGTTATGTTGCCCCCACCGTTTTCGAAAATGTTAAGCCGGACATGAAAATCGTTGCGGAAGAAATTTTTGGTCCGGTGGTGGTGGCCGCACCTTTTGAAGATCTCGATTCGGTCATTGCCCGCGGCAATGATACGATTTATGGCCTGGCGGCCAGCGTGTGGACGCAAGACATCAACAAGGCACACAAAGTCGCCAAGGGACTTAAGGCTGGTACTGTGTGGGTGAACTGCCACAATATCTTCGATGCCGCCGCACCTTTCGGAGGCTACAAACAAAGCGGGTTTGGCAGGGAAATGGGCATTCACGCCCTGGAAAACTACACTCAGGTCAAAAACGTCATCATCCAACTGCACTGAGGGTGGGGATGCGGATTTTGAAGCGGGTGCCGACATCCAGTTTGCTCTCGACTTCTATTTTACCTTTATGGGCTTCGGCAATGTGTTTGCAGATGCTAAGCCCCAGTCCGCTACCCCCTTCATCCCGTGACCGGGCTTTATCCACCCGATAAAATCGGTCAAAAATGGACGGCAGATCTTTTTCTGGTATTCCGATGCCAGTATCCTGTATCGACAACAGGGCAAACTCCCCTTCATCCTGCAGTGAAACTTTCAACTCGCCTCCCGGTCGCGTGTATTTAATACCATTGTGTAAAATATTCCAGACCATTTGCCGGAGCCGCACTTCATCACCATTGATTTTCACCGACTCAAGAAATGCAATGATGATGCGGATGTCTTTATCACCGGCCAGCACCTCGGCATGTTTGCACACTTCCTCCACCAGGTCTCTCAGCTCCATCGGCTTGCAGTTCAGATGAATCTGGTTTTCATCGGACCTAGAGAGGACAAACAAGTCTTCCAGCACTTTGGACATATAGTTGATCTCTTCGAGATTGCTGGCAATCACTTCCTGGTACTCTTTTGGATCACGCGGTTTACTCAATACCAGTTCGTTTTGCCCTTTCAAAACTGTCAACGGGGTTCTCAGCTCATGCGAAGCGTCACTACTGAATTGGCGCATCTGGGCAAATGAGTTTTCCAGCCGATCCATCATTTCATTTAATGTCAGGGCCAACTGGCCCAATTCATCCTGGACTTTCAGCACAGGAATGCGCTGGTTCAACTCCTGCCCCTGCCCGATATCCCGGGCGGTTTGAATGATTCTGGATATAGGCTTCAGGGCACGCCGGGCCATGAACCGCGCGAACAACGCAGCCAGAACAAGCACCGAGGGAACAGCGGTAAACAGAAGTATCCTCAGGTTGCTCAGGGTTTCCTGCACCGCTTCCAATGCAGTCCCCACCTGAACCAGGTTGACCAGTTTCTTTTCCCGCAAAATGGGCATAGTGATAACTCGAATAGGATGCTTGCCATCTACGAGAAATGTTTCGTAGGAATTTAATCCTTTAAGGGCATCGGTATAAGCGGCTTGGGATAGTGGGAACTTGGAAGCATCAATATTTTTGGATCGAGACCCAACATTGCCGGAGCCATCATAGATCCTGTAAAACTTGTTAAGGTTCCCGGTCCCCATGAACTGCTCGAAAAACCGGTCGAGTCCAGGCAACGGCGAACGATTGAATTGCATCACCGCCGAGGTGGCGACAACGGTGGCCGAAACGGTCAAAGAGTTATCGATACTTTCGTAAAGGCGTTTGGATAGGAAATAATTGAGAAAAATGCTGAATAGAATGAGGATAATAGCCAGTAATGTGACGTACCAGGCAGTCAGCCTGGACCGAATGGATTTGAAAGCCATGACTATTCTTTCATTATGTATCCAACGCCCCGGAGGGTGTGCAAAAGCTTTTGGGAGTAATTTTTATCGATTTTCTTTCTCAAATGGTTGACGTAAACATCGATCACGTTGGTAAAGGTATCAAAATTATAATCCCAGACATGTTCGGCAATCATCGTTCTCGTCAGCACTTTCCCCTGGTTTCGCAGGAAATATTCGAGCAGGCTGTATTCTTTTCCGGTGAGTTCAATTTCCTGGTCTTCGCGTTTCACTTTGTGGCTGACCAGATCCAGGGTCAAGTCGGCGATCTCCAGTGTCGTCCGGGCTTCAACTTTTCCTCTTCGGAGCAGGACACGGATTCTGGCCAAAAGTTCCGAAAACGCAAAAGGCTTGGTCAGGTAATCATCGGCTCCTTTATTGAGACCGGTCACCTTGTCTTCCACAGAATCTTTGGCGGTGAGGAGAAGAATGGGGGTTTCAATCTTCCGGTCCCTCAGAATGGATAAAACTTCCAGTCCGTCAATTTTAGGTAGCATGAGGTCCAAAATAATCAGGTCATACTGATTCTGCTCACCAAACAGCAGTCCCTCTTCCCCATCGATAGCGACATCTACAGCGTAGGTTTCCTCTTCAAGGCCTTTTTTAATAAAACCGGAAACTTTTTTCTCATCTTCTACAATCAGAATACGCATTCAGTCATCCCATTTCTTTTGGACTTTATGAAGCTCTATCTCTCCTTTCAACATTTCAATATGTTTTTCACAATCCTTTTGGATCGCGGAATACATGGCTCGGCAACTTTCATCATTGGCATCAATCATGGCTTGTTTGCATATTTTCACCGCCTCCTGGGCGCCTTCCATAGCTTTTAAAATATTTTCGTTAAACTTTCTGCTCATTCTCGATCCTAGGTGATAGTTATTCCGGTTTTCATTCTATCACTAATTCCTCACTCCGCGCCAGCGTGACGCTGGCCTAGTGGCTACCAGCCACAGGGACAACTGGGCAACGACTCGTTGAGCCGCCTGTACTTCTTGCTCGCCAAATAAAGCGATTGCATATTGGCCCCACGCCTAGTGGTGGTCGCTTCTTTCGGTCAGTTCCCGGTTGAAGAGGAATTTTATCAAAATAATCCCCAATGCCGCCCCGATAATTGGCAGGGCGTTGATCAATTCGAGAAGGTATTTTCCCAGGAAACCGAAGTTATGGATCAGGAAACCGGCAAACTTCACCCCCGACTGGTCCAGCCAGTAAAAAATAAGGTTGATACCCATCCCACAAACAAACCCTATAAAAGCCCCAAAACCATAATATGCGTATTTCACGATTGATTCCTGCCAATGGAAAGCCCTGATTCAACTAGCAAAGACGACAGGACTTGAATTATGATGGTAAAAATCCAACGAACTTATTATACATACCTTATGTTCTATTTTTTAAATATTGGGGAGTAAAATGCGACTCACAAACAAAACAGCCATCATCACCGGCGGGGGATCGGGAATTGGTCAGGCCTGTGCCTGGGCTTTCTACCAAGAAGGTGCCAATGTAGTTTTATTTGGTCGAAGAGAAGATAAACTGAAAGAAACAGCCCAAGAACTGGGTTCCCGTGCGATGACGGTTTCGGGAGATATGACCCGAAGCGAAGATCTGGACCGGCTGGTTCAGGAAACCCTGAGCAAGTTCCATCGCATCGACATACTGGTCAACAATGCCGGCCTCTTCAAAGGAGCTCCTCTGCACGAAATTTCTGATGAACAGTATGACGAAATGATGAATATCAACATGAGGGCTGTGTTCCAGTTGACCCGCAGGGTGCTCCCTGTAATGATGGAGCAAAAGAGCGGAAATATTATCCATATCAGTTCCATCCTCGGCATCATCGCCGTTCCCCAAGTGGCGGTTTACAACATCTCAAAAGGAGCCCTGAATCAATTCAGCCGGTCCATCGCGGTGGAATACGGCAGTTATGGCATTCGCTCCAACTCCATTTGCCCCGGCCTGATAGAAACCGATATGACCGCCGACCTCATGAAAGATGAGGCATTGATGCAGGAGTGGAGCAAGGGCTACCCTATTGGCCGGTTCGGGAAACCAGAGGATGTGGCAAGCGCCTGCCTCTTTCTAGCCAGCGATGAGTCATCTTTTATTACGGGCACGGTTCTTCCCGTGGATGGCGGTTTCACAGCCCAGTGACGACAATGCTTGACGGGAACCCTCCGGGTGATTAAAATCAGGACCAATTGAAAAATATCGAGATACGCCAACTTGGCCCTTACCGGCAACAAGAGATACGGGTTCACAAATGAAGTACGAGACTGTTATTGGGCTGGAAGTTCATGTCCAAATCAAAACCAAAACGAAAATTTTTTGTTCCTGCTCCACGGAATTTGGCTCTCCCCCAAACGAAAACACCTGCCCGATCTGTTTGGGAATGCCAGGAGTTCTTCCCGTTTTAAATAAACGTTTTCTCGAGTCCTCGATGAGGGCCTGCCTGGCGACCCATTGCACCATTGAACCGATGAATCGTTTCGCAAGGAAAAACTATTTTTATCCCGACCTGCCCAAGGGTTACCAAATCTCCCAATTCGAGCTTCCTTTAGGAACAAACGGATATATCAATATCAATGTTGACGGCACTAAAAAAAGAATTGGGTTGACCCGTATTCACATGGAAGAGGATGCCGGAAAATTGATCCACGGAGAAAATTCAGGCAGGCCGGGCAAAAGCTATGTCGACTTCAACCGAACCGGTGTCCCTCTGTGCGAGGTGGTCAGCGAACCCGACATGCGCTCGGCGGAAGAAGCCCGAGCCTACCTGAACGAACTGAAATCCATTTTAGAATATACCGGAGTCAGCGATTGCAACATGGAAGAAGGGAGCCTGCGTTGTGACGCTAACGTTTCCATTCGTCCCGTTGGACAAAAAGAGTTTGGCACCCGAGCAGAATTGAAAAATCTTAATTCTTTCAAATTCATCCAGAAAGCCATTGAGTACGAGGTGGACCGACAGACCAAACTTTTGGATCAGGGTGACACCGTAAAACAGGAAACCCGGCTTTATGATGCGGACCGGAACGAAACGTTCCCCATGCGAAGCAAAGAGGAAGCGCATGATTACCGTTATTTTCCCGACCCAGATCTGGTTCCCATAATGATCGATGAGGCATGGGTGGAAGAACTACGTAAAACAATTCCCGAACTTCCCGAACAGAAACGCGAGCGTTTCGTCAAAAGCTACAAAATCCCCGAATATGACGCAGGGGTTTTGACTTCCTCGAAACCTCTCGCGGATTACTTCGAGCAATGCACAGCCCTGTTCCCCCAACCTAAAACCATCAGCAACTGGATGATGGGGGACCTCTTGCGGGAATTGAAAAAGGATGGCAGGAATATCGTAGATTGCCCGGTTTCGCCCCCTGCACTGGTAGATCTGCTTAAACTGATCGAATCGGGAACGATAAGCGGTAATATCGCCAAAGGAATCTTTGAGGAAATGTATCAAACGCAAAAATCTGCAGGCAGTATCGTTGAAGAAAAGGGGCTAAAACAAATCACCGATAGTTCTGCCATAGAAAAAATAGTGGCTGAAGTGCTCCAGGCTAATCCCAGCCAGATTGAAGAGTTTAAGGGAGGCAAAGAGAAAGTCCTCGGTTTTCTGGTAGGCCAAGTCATGAAAGCAAGCAAAGGGAAAGCCAATCCGGCCATGGTTAACAAATTACTTAAGAAAAAAATGGGGTGATGGCAAAATCAATCTTATATCCATCCAAAAGCGAAGATTTGATATCCGCTTTCTTAATAGCACTATTTCTTTTACTGGGAATTCTGAGTTCGAGCGTTTATGCGATTCCTGTTGAATCCGCTGACAAACGCTATCTGGATAATGATGATGGGACGATCACCGATACCAAGACCGGACTGATGTGGATGAAAAAAGATTCCTATCTTCATTCCGGCCACTGGCTCAACTGGCATGAGGTTCATGAGTATGTCCGGCAACTCAATGATGAGAGGTTCGCTCAACACAGCGATTGGCAATTGCCTACCCGAGAAGAATTGAAGACCCTTTACGAAGCCGAAAAAATAAACAGCTCACAGGTAGGAAGTGAAATGAAAATTCACACGGACCCAATATTTGAGAAAAACGGGACCGGCTCTCTATGGTCTAGCGAGGTAAACGGGAACTACAACGCATTTGGGGTGGTTTTCAATACCGGTGCGGTATTCAACAGCAACAAGAAATCCCGGTCCCGAAAAGCCACTCGAGCAGTGCGAATCAACACAAACTGATACAGCAATTTTCTTTAGGCGGGAACAAAAAAAATGACTTCTATTAAAAACTTGGTTTTATTAACCATTTTATGCATCGCAACCGTTTTATCAGGTCCCGCAAGCGCAACCTACCCTTCGCAGGATATCGCACACTGGGATCTTTCCCTCTCTGATGAAAGAAATGACCCGGACTACCAAAAGGTTCGGGATTTGGTTTCACAAAAACAATTTGACGAAGCCATTTCAATTCTTGATGGGAAAATTTCCAATCAGCCTAAAGAAGCTACCCCGGAAATTCTAAAAGCGCTCATTTTAAATGAAAAAGATAACCCTAAGAAGGCCTTGGATGTCCTGCTGATCGGATTTAAAAAGGAGCGCCAGCACCCTGCCCTCCATTTTGCTTTCTGCCAGATCCACCGGAAACTTGGCAACGGGTTGATCTCGGAAAAAGCCTGCATCATCGCCGCAGAACAACATCGGAATGACCCCCTGGCGCATTATGAATTTGCCTTGACCTTGATGGCCAGAGGCAAAGCAAAAAAAGCCAACAAGGAGTTGGCGGAAAGCATCAGGTTGGACCCGCAAAATTCCAAATACCCTTATGAACAGGGAATGGTTTTTAACTATCTGAACCAGAATGATGCGGCGGAAAAATCTTTCAAACAAGCCTTTTCACTCAACAAGAACAATGTTGACGCGGCTTACCAACTCGCTTACCTTTATGCCACCCGGAATAACAAGGAACAGGCGGAAGTATATATCAACCACATCATGGACAACCATCGAGACCAACCCAAGGCAAAATCGGCCAAACTACTTAGGGAATATATCTATAAAAATGCCACAGATAAATTACCCTCGAAAGTTGTCCCAGGAAAGTATCATTTAAGCCGATCCCAATCCCTTTACCGATCTAAACAATTCGGCTTATCCATCATTGAGGTGGAGACAGCTGCCCGCCTGAGCCCTGATGATCTGAAAGTCCATGAGATTCTTGTCGGGATTCATAGTATGTTTTTACGGTTGGATATGACGGAAAAATCCGTTGAGCAGTTTATTGAGCTAGCAAAGGACGATGAAAAACTCAAGAGCCGGGGATATCAGGAATGGGGAGACATAGAGGTTCTTCGCGGCCATATGAACAAAGCCAGGGAGATCTATGAAAAAGCTAAGAAACTGGGCGATCCCAATGGAATTGCCAAGGCCTCTCTCGATGAATTTCCTGAAAAAATCGAATCGACTGAACGGCAACCCCTGAACCCAAATGTTTTGTTCATCAATCCTAGCAAAGCATTGAACAGAAAAGGGGAGATTTTTGCGCATTTTGGGATGTATCAGCGGGCAATGGGAATCTATTCCATGGTTTTGAGAATGGACCCCACCAACCTCACCGCTCTGCTTAATACCGCTACCGCCAATTACAAAAAAGAAAAATACAGCCGCGCCATTTCTATTCTGGAAAGGTTATTTGTCATTCACCCCAACCACGAGCACATCATCGCCCACCGGTTACTACTGGCCCGGTCTTACGTGATGAACGGGGACCTTGGGGATGGGTTCAAAAATCTTGAAATCGTTTTGAAGCTAAATCCCGGCGTGAAAAAAATAATCACTTCAGACCCTGCATTTGAGAAATTAAGGGGCCTGGAATCTTTTAGAACTTTAATCCAATAATCTACTAAAACCAAGCTACGGGGAGCCTACAGATGATTACAGCTCAATATGCATTCAAGGATCGGAGAAAATTTTCAGTTCTTATAATTTCCCTCACGTTAGGCTTATTCTTAATCCAAACTCCAAAAACTTATGCCGCTGATATATGTAAAGAAGGATTGAAAGATTTACAAAACAGTCAGGGGGTCATTCAGGATAAAGGCGGAATTTGGGGGTATCTCGAAAAATCTTCCATCCTGAGAGACAACTCAACATTAGGGTTTCAAATTGACGGAAAACTTCAACGCCTGGTTGTTTCCTTTGAAACCCTTTGCGAAGAGGGGAAAACACCTACCTCAAAGCTTTATAACTTAATATTAAATCTGATGGGGGATGCGAGGATGGTTTTCAACAGAGATGCAGATCGACAAGGCAAAGAGAAAGTTTTGGAAAAGCTGCAGGGTTTAAATAAAAAAATTGAAGAGCTACTGGCTCAACTACCTAGCTGACTATGGCAGAATTGAAAGAAGGAAATAAAGCGCCGGACTTTACGGCTATGAACCAGGACGGGAAAAAAGTCAAGCTCAGTTCTTTTAAAGGTAAAAAGAACATCGTGCTTTATTTTTATCCTAAAGACCTGACTCCTGGGTGCTCTACGCAGGCCTGCGACTTCCGCGACCAGCACAAAAAGTTTAAAAACACCGTCATCCTCGGCGTGAGCATTGATTCAGCGGAAAGGCACCAGAAGTTCGTAGAAAAATATGACCTCCCTTTCACTCTCATTGCCGATACCGATAAAAAAGTGGTGCTGAAGTATGGGATCTGGCAGGAAAAGAAACTCTACGGCAAAACCTATATGGGGATTGTTCGAACCACCTTTATCATTGACAAGACAGGTACGATCCGAAAAATATTCCCCAAAGTTAAAGTAAAAACTCATATCGAGGACGTGCTTTCCGCATTAAAAGAAATTTAACCCTCATATTGCGGAGTAAATGAATAAGGAGAGGATTGAGGTGAGGGTGGTTTGACAAGGCTTTCCTTCCTCACTTGAAAACACTCATGCAATATGCGGGTTAGCTCTCTTTCCTGCTGGTCATTAACTTTTCGATCTGTTTTACGGTTTTGGGAATCTTACTGGAAAGGTTCATGCATCCACCTGATGTCATGACAAGATTATCTTCGATGCGAATACCGATCTTTTCATCATAGGTTTTTCCGTTCAGGCTAAGACGAAACTCCCCATACAACCCCGGTTCATTGCTGATCATCCAACCCGACTTCATGGGTTGCTGGGAGTAATTGCGAAAGGGGTCGCCGTCATGTTCCTGTTCGCCCATCAAGTGGCTCACCCCGTGCGGCCTCCCCTTATATTGCAGTTTAAATTTTCCTCCTAGCGCCGTGAAGTCATGTTCGAGGCCCTGACTGATCTTATCCCAGCATACTTTATTTAACTCATCGATCATCACTCCGGCCCGCGCCTTTTTCTCCACCGCAACTTGAGCTTTCAGGACAATTTCATAGAGTATTTTCTGCATGGGATTGAACCGCCCGGACACGGGAAAAGTCCGGGTGATGTCAGCGTGCATGGTCATCCAGCGAATTCCAAAGTCGATCAACATCATTTCGTTTTTAGAGAAATCGTCATCGTTCTTTGTGTAATGGAGAATGTTCGCGTTGCTTCCCGATGCCACAATGGAAGGATAACTAAGGCCAAAAGGGGTGTGCATTAGCATTTGGCCTTCCAGAAACCCCTGTACCTGGCACTCGTTTTTAAAGTTTCTGAAATTTTTCAGCAAAACCTTGAATCCACTTCCGGTTATTTCCTGGGCTTTTAAGGCATTGGCCACATCATATTTATCCAGCGGCAGACGTAGTTCAAAATGGTTCTTCATGATATTTTGCAAGACCGGTTTTGAAACCTTCCAGGAGCGCAACCAGCCCTCAAGTTTCTTTTTGAAGTCGTAATTATGATCCGTCGTGATAGCGCAAGTTTTGCCTTTCCGGGTGCCTTCCAGCCAAAACGTTGCCAGCGCTGTTTTATTTTGTTGCAAAAACCGCTCTTTCAGGACGTCCTTGAATTCCCGGATATCGCGGACATCCTGGATTCCCGTAACCGACCGCACGGCCTTTAAGCTTTGCTCGTCCCCAACCCCAAAACGAACGCCTTCCCAAAACTCCATTTTCCGATCTCTACTATCCACAAACAAAATTTCATCAGAACCTTTCGAGTCCGGGTCTAGCAACAGAATGACGTTATTCTGGTTAATGCCCGTTAAATACATTATGGCGGGTTCCTGATAGGTGGGGCAATAAGCATAGGCCCATGTTGTTTTTCCTCCCGGACCATAAGGCACTCCGGCAATCGCCATGAGACGGCTTTCTTTCGCCATCAATTTTTTTCTTCTTGCGCGAAATCTCCGTTTGGCAAAGGCTCCTGCCCCACCATCGCGGAATATTCCTGTATGAACTTTTTTTATGGTCTTCATAGTTTTATTAAATTTTTAAGCGACAACCCCGCAAATAACTAGCCAGCACATTATATGAAAGGTCCGAAATCACCCCAGCCCCTCTTTAAAAAGAGGGGTCCATTAAAAGCTCCCCCTTCTACGAAGTACCCCATGCGAGGCATGAAGGCTAATGAAGAGGGTATAACTGGGGTTGGGGGATTTGCCTTTTCTACCGGCTAAGGTTCTCTGGTTTTTTAAGAATACCCAACCATTCTTTGTCTTTTCTCTGTTCAGCAGACAGTGATGTTTTATCGAGTTCCTGAATTTCAAATTTTTTTGAAAAATGCATTTCAATATCTTCACGGGTGGTGTTGTAGGGAGGCCCTCCCTGCTCATCTGTGTGATAAAACAACCCCACCAGTATCCCACCCGGCTTCAATATTCGCGAAACATTCAGTACGTAATCCCGTCTTTGCTTAGGAGAGATGGCGCAAAAAAACGTCTGCTCAAGCACCAGATCATAAACACCCTCGTGGGACTCATCAAGGCTGAAAAAATCCTGATGTAAAATCCGACCTTCAAGGTTTCGCTTTTTCAGGGCATTTTTTAAATATGTGACGGCTCCTGAAGAAAAATCGATTGCCGTGACATCAAATCCATTTTCTGCCAGAAATACTACCTCGTGCCCTCTTCCACATCCCGGAACCAGTACTTTTCCCAGAGGCAGTTTCTCCTCCTGCCACAGTTTAACAAAGGGCGGAGCCACCTGACCCAGGTCCCAGCCCAGATCATTTTCTTCATAATGACGTTGCCAGTCTTCACATTTATAATCTTTTTCGTCCATTATTTTGAGTGAGAAAAATAATCTGTAAGATTCTGAATAGCCGCTCTACCCATAGCTAAAACCGCTTCCCGCGTGTTTCCACCAATATGCGGAGTCACCATCAAATTGGGAAGTTGGAGAAATTCGGATTCTGTTGGGGGCTCTTCCCAAAACACATCCAATCCCGCACCCCCAATTTGCTCCGAAAGCAAAGCCTGATGGAGGTCACCCTGATGAACAACCCGGCCTCTACTGGTATTAACCAGAAATGCCGATGGTTTCATTTTTGCCAGCACCGATTTATCAATAAGGTTTTCAGTATCCTCGGTCAACGGCACATGCAGGGACAAAATATCCGCCTCTTCAATGATTTCATCAAACCCCGTTTCCACAGCGCCGAATTCGCGGCAAAACCTGCTACGATCTGCAATATCCCGCACCTGGATCCTGCATTGAAACGGCTGTAACAGCCGGACCAGTTCCTGGCCCACCTGACCGCAACCAATGATCCCTATGGATTTCCCGGTGAGTTCCTGCCCCCCTTCGCGGCGCCAAACCCCTCTTTTTAATTCTTCCGATCCGGAAGCCATATTATGGCAGAGTCCTATCATAAACCCCAATGCCAGTTCGGCCACAGACCTCCTGTTGGTGCCAAGGGTCACTCTGAGCTCAATCCCGGCACGGTCCAACGCCTCCTGGTCCAGGTTGTCCAGCCCGACTCCATACTTTGCAAGCATTCTCAATTTAGGCAAGGAATGGACCAACTCCGCAGTGATGGAATCTCTACCGATTAAAGCGGCATCCGCATCCGCCAGAAAATCGATCAGTTCGGGACCTGAAAGGTATCTGTCTTTTTCGTTGAAGACAGCATTGGGGAAGTGACCCACCAATTCGGTTTTCAGCAATTGTGATTTGCAAAAAGCTGGAGGGGTGACCACAATTTTTGGAGTCCGTTCATCCATTATTCAACCAAAAATCTGATTAACAATAGAAGCGCCAGCAGTATAGGTGCCAATCATGGAACCGAAACTGGATAAAAAGAAAACCAGAAACAGCCGGGCAACACGGTTTTTCCACCACATGGAATAGATGGCAATATCTTCGCGCAGAGTTTCGAAATCACTCACTTTGGGTTTACGCATATACGATTCCACCAAACCCACAACCATTCCTGCTCCGATAGTGGGATTCAGTGATGTCAAAGGGGCGGCGAAAAAACTGGATATGATTGAGACAGGATGCCCCAAAGCGATCAAGGTTCCCAACGCGCAGAAACCCCCGTTGAATAAAACCCAAGTCAACACCAATTGTTCTCCCAATTCAGGAGACTGACGGAAACCGACCACAAACATCGCTAGTATAAATACGCAGATGCCCCAACCTATAAAATAGCCGACCCGGCTTGGAGGCGGTTTTTTATTCAGCTTTTCCAGATGGTCCGCATCGGGGGGGGACTCCACGGCCAGGAGCATGCCCATCAAATGTCCGGCACCAACCAATGCCAGGATTTTTTTGGGGGCTTCCGGTGCCTGCGCTATTTGCGCCAAACGCCCCAACATATACTCATCCCGCTCATCTATCAGAACTCTCTTGATCGCCGGCAACTCCTCGCCAAACTCGCTCACCACAGAATGCAACATATCTCCTCGTTTAAGGTCTTCAATCTGTTCTTCACTGATCTCTTCCCCGACAAACACTCCCGCTATCAGCCCCCCGACAATTTTAAACTTTTGCCAGAGCGACACCTCTGTAACCAACCGGTGAAGGGTGGTCGATATATCCCGGTCAATGACTTCCAGCCGGATATTTTTTTCACGCGCCAACTCAACGGCTCGAATCATTTCCTGACCTGCCTCAACGCCAATCCGATCAGCCAAACGCTTTTGATAGGCAGTCAAAGCAAGGTTGATCAGCAGGAGCCCGGCTTTTTTCTTGCGGAATACCTGATAAATATCGAGATTTTTCCACCAGGCCCGGTTGGTGAGGTTTTCCAGGCGTGGATCACATAATTCTACGGCGACACAGTCGTAGTCCCCGCTCTGAATATATTCCTCGACCATTTCCACGCTCAACTGAGAAACATGGGCCGTTCCCATCAAGGTCACTTCCGTGCCACCGAGATAAACGGTTTTAACAATATCGTCTTCTTTTTCCACAATATCCTTTCCTGAACAACATCTTCTGTCCGGAATTTTCAAAACTAAAACGTACCTGCTCAAACGAGCAACGAAAAATTAATTGAGTTAAAATAAGGAAGAATGCATCGGTCAGCAGAATCCACCTTTGGAATCACGAGTTACACAATTTAACATAAACCCTTTGGTATTGAAACGATCATGCAACCTTTTAAACTTCATGCCGACTATGAACCTGCGGGAGACCAGCCCCAGGCTATAGACAAACTAGTCCAGGGCTTGGCTTCCAGCCCAAGCACCCAGACCCTGCTTGGGGTGACGGGATCCGGAAAAACTTATACTATTGCCAACGTCATAGAACAGGTGCAAAAACCGACCCTGGTGCTCGCTCATAATAAAACTCTTGCAGCC